>JAAZOC010000053.1 GCA_012797935.1 Candidatus Microgenomates bacterium
ACAGACTCTTGATGGAATTGATATATCACTCACACTACCAATCGACAAGGCAACAGAACTCATTACCTCAAAGCATGAAGTAATGAACAATCTCTTGTGGCCTGAGCTTGGTACTGTTAGAGCTGTAAATATGTATGATTCAAACGAGAAGAAGAACTTCTGGTATGAGTACTTTACTAGAAAGCTAGAAGAACAGAAATCAACACTAAAGACAATTACAGAAGTTTCAGAGTGTCTGGCAGGGGAGAACTGTTTACTTGAAGATACACAATCAATATCAGTAGACAAGGGAACAGTATGTAGGGGGAATGTATTGGTTAAATCAGATGAGAACATATCATTAACACCAAACATTACAAGTGGGAGTGCAACATCAGGATGTATATTCTTAGCTAAGGGGAACATATATATCAAGGGAGGAGATTACTTAAGTGGAGGTAGTAGTGAGGTTAAGTATGACAGAATTGATGGCTTCTTGATTGCTGAGGATACTATTGAAGTGGAGTATGTTGATCAAAGTAGGATAGTAAGAGATGGTTTGGAGATACATGGAAGTGTAATAGCTTTAGGAAGAAACCAGGAAAATACAGTTGCTCTTAATGTTAGGAGGGATTTAAGGTTATACAACTACACATACCCAACCTTAGTTGTTTCTACAGATGCTAAGTATATGAAGATAGCGGACAGATTTTTTGGAACAGAATCACCTATTTACAAAAAAGAAGTCGGATTTAAAGGCTTGTAAAATTGGCACAAACAAATAATACTGGTATACTAAAACATATATTTAATCTGCCTTAAATTTCCTATGCAAGACAAATTTCTATTCTTTGACACAGAAACAACAGATATGCAGTCAAAAGACATTGTACAATTAGCAATTATTTCTGATGACGGTGTAAATTTAAATATGTACTTCAATCCAGTACAAGAGATCAGTATCGCCTCAATGGCAATACACCATTTAACACCAGAGTATCTAAGGGACAAACCAAAGTTCACTGAAGCAAATTACGAAGGAATCCCTTTAAAAGAATATCTTGAAAAACTTGCAAAAGAATATATATGGGTTGCGCACAATGCATCCTTTGATTTGGAAGTTCTTCAGAAAAAGGGAATAGAAATACCAAAAAGTATTTGCACATTCAAATTGGCAAGAAATATGTTTACTGAAGACAATGGTAAAAGAGATATTGAAAGTTATTCGCTACAATTCCTTCGTTACTATCTTGGACTATACAAAAAAGAAAATGCTGAACACATCATAGCTCACGATGCCCTTAGTGATGTACATTTCCTACAGGATCTATTCCATTACATCCAAGAGAAGAGTTCATTAACCGTGGAGAATATGATTACAATATCACAAGAGCCACCATACATTAGAACAATAAACTTTGGGAAATATGCTGGAAGGACACTAGAGGACATTGCGAAGATGGATAGAGAATACTTAGAATGGTTAAGAGGGACTGTTTCTGACAAAGAGGATTTGGTATGGAATATTGAGAGAGTCCTTAGTTTAAATAAGATGACACTGTTCTAATGAATAATAGAAGAAACATCTTAATAATCCTTTCTTCATTACTATTTTTAACACTTAGTGGTTTAGTCGCATGGTATGTGTTTTTTTACAGATGTAAAAATTTACCTGAGCAATACAGCAAATTTGAAAAATATGTTACTAACAACGATTGTTCTTCAATAACAGTTTTTCTTAAGGGAACTCTCTACAACATAAGGAGAGAAGATAAAAATTTGAGATTTGATATTAGTGCATGGGACACAGCATCAAAGAAAGCTGAAAAATTTACAGATATTGTAATTCCATATGATGAGAATACAGCAACTCAACTAAAAGATATTCAATATATGGCACCTGTAGAATTGACATTGAACTTAGAAAAGAAATACAAATATGATTTAATTCTAGATAATAATTTAACTGAAAAATGGACATTAAAAAAAATTACATATTCTAAATCAGATTACCTCCAGTATTTAAGAGATCTATTCTATGTAATTACCTTCAATGCTATAGATATGGATGGAAAAACATTTCCATACTCAGTTCTTTCCTCTGTAGAAATGGTAGAAAATGGTGAACGAAGTATATCTACCATTGGAGAGAACAATCTAGCCTCTTTTTACAGAATGTATGTTCTCCTATCGGGTACTAAAAACAAAGAAATAGATTTCGAAAATTTGTTCTCAGATTTCTCAATTAGTTCATACATGGATGCCTTAACGGATTTTCTTGAAAATAATGTTACAGACGAATACTCAGAGAATCCACTTAGTGAAGATACCATCTTGTTGGAAAATGGATATTTTGGAGGATGTACTTTGGTTAAGGATTTAATAACGGAATACGATATTTCGAATACAGAAAAAGAGAAATTAGTAAAAGAATACTGCAATATAGGGAAGGTTGGAGAGATATTAACAAACATCAAAAGATTAAGTTTCTCGTATACGAATAATGATTTCTTGAGTAGTATTAACACCAATCGTCTTCAAGAAAGTAAATATAACGAAGAAGAATTAATAAATACTTTTTTGTCTTCAGATCTTTTAGCATCTGCAGAGTTAATTTCTGCAGATAAGAGTCAGAAAGATGAGATATACAATCTTTCTTCACTTTTAATTGAAAATAGTATCCTTCAACAAGATGGGAGTATCAACTTGAAGAATTTTTGTAGTCTCTTTAATTCAAATTATTTTTCTAAAAAGCTATTCAATCAGGATCCATTAATAGCTGAGAATACATACAGAATTCTTCTCGATCAAGATATTGCAAAAATGACAGAGTATATGAGTAATGATTTGCAAGCAGGTTTGCTCTGTTTACTTCCTGAATCATCTGATAAATATGTTGAAGAATTCAACAATGCAATACTAGCTAAGTATTTAGAGGTAGATTGGTTCGACAGCTCTGAAGAAAAAGATCATGCTCTTTGGGACGGAAGTGTTTACAGAATTATTGATAATTCAAGATTATATCAACTACTCCTAAGGTATTATGAAAATAGTAAATAAAAACTTTCTTACAATAATTTTTATTTTTTTCTCGTTAAGTACCTTTTTTTTATTGAGTAAACCAATATATAGTGCAGATGCTCCTGAAAGATGTTACAACTATCAATGTTGTGGAACAAAGTGTGCAGAAACAGGAACAAAGTGTGGATGTAATGAAAGAATGTTTGGAAGATGTACATCTTGGTCCTGCTGGGAATATTGTAAAAGAAAAATTTGCGATATGTGCTATAAAGAAATTACTTGTCCCTGCGACAACAGTTGTAGTGGTACTTGCACTTCTACACCTCCTGTTGGATACACTAGTGTGAATCCAAACAATCTTTGTACTGCAGATACTAAAACTTCCACTTGTACATATCTCAACGGTTGTTCCCACACATGTACTGTGAATACTACAAACTACCGTTTGGAAACAAACCTAGCAGAATCCCAACCTGCTTCTTTGACAATGAATATTGATGGTCAACCTTACTCACTGTCCTCTGATCCTGCAAATCCTACTACTGTTAAATACCCTTCTACAGAAGACAATGTTACTTTAACACTTCCTTCTGTTGCTACTAAACCTGATGTAAACAGAGGAAATGGATATATATTCAGAGCTAACAACTACGGCATTAACAATGAATGGAGTGCTTGGACAAGCTGTAGTTCTTCAAGACCTGAAGACTTCTGCTCTGAAGGAACTACTAACACTCAAAACTTTGATCCTTCTTCTCTAACGATACTTCAAACTCTTAAAGAAAGTGCCACAGGACAAATTGGTGGTTTGTATTACACAATCAATCGTTGTGACGACTCAAGGCTTTACTCCCCAGTCCTACAAACTTACTACAAAGTAAATACGAACCCTGACATTGTAGATCCTGAAAATACATGTGAGATGGATCCTGATGCTCAATGTACAATTGAAACAATTCTTCCTGATGTTGGTGGAAGTGATTCTACAAACTCTAAAGGTTGTAAATCTACTAACTACACAGGTAAAGAGGTTAACAATCCTCTTCGAATTACACTTTCAGCAAACGATGTTAATGATGACAATGAAATCAAAGGTGTAGTTGCTTGGTTTAGTAAAAGCAACAACCCTCCTAAACTCCCTAAGATTGTCTCTACATATACATACACAGATATTAATGAAATGGGATTCATGATTCTAAACGATCAAGTGTATGGTAGTAACAATGACAACTCATGGGCATTAGTTGCTGACAATACTCTTAAGAACTCTGAAGGAAACAATATTGCAAGAGTATCTGACATTTCCAAGACTTCAAATGGTGGTAGTGTAACATATGATTTCAAAATTGAATTCTTCTCAAATGCTACACTAAACCCTCAAGGAGTATACAACTTTAATGCTGTTGTTCTTGACAGTTACATGACTCTTTCTGATGGAACAATTGATCAAAGTCATATGGTTAGATACTTTGATTGGGGTATTGATATGGAAGATCCAATCGTTACAGACTTTGATGAGGATGTACTCACACCAACAACATTTACACTCTCATGGGATGTTGATGGTACTAAATCAAATATCATTGACTTCATCATCAATGCATACAGAGTAGAACCTACAGAGAATGGTATTGTTGGAAGTATCTCAATGACAAATCCAGACAAAGGAGAGATTCAACTTAGTGAGTTTGACAATCCTACCTCTGAAGACATTGGTAAGTATGCTGATACTAACACATGGCAATTCAATGATTTGGTAGTTTCAAATCCATACTCTGATGATGCTACTGTAGACATTGGAGTAAACGAATTGGGTGCAATTGCTTTGTATGGTACTGCTTTTGATCAAGCTTGTAACTACTCTTCAAATACATTCAATGTAAATCTCAATCACTGGTATGCAACACAAGGAGGGGTAATATATTCAAAAGGTTTTGCAGGTATTGGAGCTAAACAGACTCTTGATGGAATTGATATATCACTCACACTACCAATCGACAAGGCAACAGAACTCATTACCTCAAAGCATGAAGTAATGAACAATCTCTTGTGGCCTGAGCTTGGTACTGTTAGAGCTGTAAATATGTATGATTC
>JAAZOC010000054.1 GCA_012797935.1 Candidatus Microgenomates bacterium
GGTCATTTGCGTTGAGTGTCAGGTTGTAAATGATACAGATGATATACAGATTGATAAAGATGGCTGGTCTGCAAGGACTATCCATATGGGTAATTCAGTTATGTTTGAATATATGGTCATAGTCCGAAAAGATACCCCTACTGTCTTAACTGATACTTTCAATTGGGAGACAGTTGCTTAGAATTTCCAGAAAATGGTATAATATACTATAGGTTAAGTACCTATATATTCTTTCTTGTTTTTATACAAAAAGAATACTGCTCATTAAAAAGGCCTATTTATTCTTCTTGTTAATATCAACATCTAGTAATTTAAATTAGATTGTTGCATGTTGATATTAACCATCATACGATGGATTTTTCTCAGGGAGAAGAAATGAAAAAGAAATTCGCTTTCGTATCAGTAATTATTGCGATCCTTGTGATTGCAGCAGCCCCTTTATTTCCAACGGGATCTTACATTTTGGTAAGATACACTCCTCTTGGTTATTTGGGCGGACAGGAAATCAATGTTGATCTTACCTTGAACGAACGTGTGGTTTGCACATGGGATCTTGGTAATACTCAGCCATGGGATCGTGGAGAAAATAATCTCTACTTTGTCCCTGTTGAGGGTAATTGTCCAAGTCTGGACGAAAGAAATCTTGTCGTATGGAATGTTCAGCAAAACTATGCTGAAGTATATTTTCAGAATGAAAAAGTTCTGGAAATCCCCATATGGACAACGGATAATGCTGGGAAGTATTCTCTTCTTCAGCAAAAATAGGCCTTCGAAGGGGTCAAGTACTTAGCATCTGCTGAGCTTGGCCCCTTCCAAACCTTTTCTTGATTGATATGTTAAAATGGTAGAAATAATCTTAGTCTACCTCTTTATGAATGAATCAAGAATATATGACATAGCTATAGTTGGTTCTGGTCCTGCAGGCTATTCTGCAAGTATATATGCAAGTAGATACAAACTTTCAAATATTGTTTTTGGTAAATTAGCAGGTGGGACGATTACTGAAGCTCACAAGGTTTGTAATTATCCTGGTATCCCTGATGTCTCTGGTTTAGAACTTGGTATGAAGTTTCAAGATCAAACTAAAGAGTTAGGTGCTAGCATCTCAACAGAGAGTGTTGTTGATATAAAGAAAGAGGGAAATGTATTCAAAATATTTACAGATTTGAATAAAGAATATACTGCTAAAACTGTGATTCTTGCTACTGGTACAGATAGAAACAAATTAGCAATTCCGAGAGAAGATGAATATGTAGGCAAAGGTCTTTCATACTGTGCTACTTGTGATGCCATGTTCTATAGAGGAAAAACAGTAGGTGTCGTTGGTGGTAGTAATGCTGCTACAATGGCAGCTACAATGCTTTCTGATATTGCCGAACATGTATATATCATTTATAGAGGTCTTGAATTAAGAGGAGAACCAGCATGGGTTGAACAAGTTTTAAAGAAAGAAAATGTTACAGTTGTATATCAAACACTAATAACTGGCTTGGAGGGCGAACAAAGACTTCAAAGAGTAAAACTATCTAAAGAATTTAATGGTAATGAATATATTGATTTAGACGGACTTTTTGTAGAAATTGGATCCGAACCAAATATCGTATTGCCAGTAAAACTAGGATTAGAGTTAGACAAACAAAACTATATTATTGTCGATCAAACACAGGCAACTAGTTTTGAAGGTATATGGGCAGCAGGTGACTGCACTACTAACTCAAATAAGTTCAAACAAGTAATTACAGCAGTTGCAGAAGGTGGTGTTGCTGCCAATTCAATATATACATATTTGAAGGAAAACAATATTTAGCATTACATACAATATCTTGTATACATTTCCACTACATATCACAACCGATATAATTCGTAAGTGGTCCTGTAGTATTTGTCTATTTTCCAGTTTCTTCTTTCATAACAACAATAACAGAGAATTCATCACTCTATAGGTTGTTGACCATACACTATCCATTGGGATATCTTAAAACACAACATACAATATATTGTGTTTTGAAATATGAAGTGTCCATTTTGCGGATGTGAAGCTACAAAAGTAGTAGATAAAAGAGACAACAGAGACGACAGTTCTACAAGAAGAAGAAGGCAATGCCTTAGATGTGGAAGAAGGTACACCACATATGAAAGGATTGAGAACATAGATGTAAGTATCTTGAAAAAAGATGGCTCTTTAGAAAAGTTTGATCAACAAAAAATAATAAAAGGAATCAGAAAGGCTGTAGATGAACATAAAATATCATTAGAGGATATAGAAGCCTTTGCTGAAGATATTGAGAGACAGGTCATCAACAGTGAAGAACCAATGAGTTCAAAAGAGATAGGCTTGAAGATATTAGATTGGTTAAGAGATAAGGATCCAATGGCATATATACGATTTGCATCTGTATATAAAGGCTTTAATGGTTTGGAGGAAATTAAAGAAGAGATTAAAAATCTAGAAAAAATTTAAATTATTATATAGATCCACATGGCTGCCCAGAAAAGTGCCAAATTATTCAAGGTAAAAAAGAGAGATGGTCGTTTAGTTAGATTCGAGAAAGAGAGAATAGTTACAGGTATATTTAAAGCTGCTGAGAGTGTTGGTGGAAAGGACAGAAAAAGAGCAGAAGAGATAGCAGATGAAGTAGTAGTAAGATTAAAAAAGAAGTATTCAGAAAAAGAGTTCGTAAAAAGCCAGGATATCGCAGATATGGTTTCTCAGGTGCTTTTAGATATGGGTCACGGTAAAACTTCTATCGCATTTGGATTGTTTGTGGACTTAAAGAATCAGGTTAGAAATATCAAATCACTTGTAGATGCAAATACACTAGTAAAAGATTACATAGATAAACTCGATTGGCAGGTAAATGAAAACAGTAACATGGCATATTCATGGCAGGGATTAAATAACTATATCTCCTCTACTGTTCAAGCAAATTATTGGTTGCATAGTATCTATCCAAAAGAAATTTCAAATGCAAATATTAACAAAGATTTCCATATCCATGATTTGGGAATGTTAGCTACATATTGTTGTGGTTGGAGTTTAGAAGATCTTCTTCTTAAGGGTTTTACTGGTGTCAAAGGAAAGGTATCTTCTGGTCCAGCAAAACACTTTAGTGCTGCTTTGGGTCAATGTGTTAATTTCTTCTACACATTGCAACATGAAGCTGCAGGTGCTCAGGCATTTTCAAGTTTTGATACCTTTCTAGCACCATTCATTAGATATGATGGTTTGTCTTACAAAGAAGTAAAACAGAAGATGCAGGAGTTCATATACAACATGAACGTTCCTACAAGGGTTGGTTGTCAGACACCGTTTACAAATATTACTTTGGATTTGATTCCATCAGGGATACTTGCAGATCAAGGAGTAATTATTGGTGGTCAGGTTCAAAAAGAAAAGTATAAGGATTTCCAAAAGGAAATGGATATGATAAATAGGGCTTTCTGTGAAATTATGATGGAAGGTGACTCCCAAGGAAGACTGTTCTCCTACCCTATTCCAACTTACAATTTAACAAAAGATTTTGATTGGGATAAAAAAGAATACAAGCTAATTTGGGAAATGACAGCAAAATACGGTATCCCATACTTCTCAAATTTCATAAACTCAGATATGAGTCCAGACGACGCTAGAAGTATGTGCTGTAGATTGAGACTTGATAATAGAGAGTTAAGAAAGAGAGGTGGTGGTCTTTTTGGTGCGAACCCATTAACTGGAAGTATTGGTGTTGTAACAATAAATCTTCCAAGAATTGGTTTTGAAGCGAAGAACAAGAGAGACTACTTTACTAGATTGAACAAGATGATGGATTTAGCAAAAAAGAGTCTGATGATAAAGAGAAAATTCATCGAGAAGTATATGGATGTTGGTCTCTACCCATATTCTCGTTTCTATCTCGCAGATATTAAGAAAAGGTTTGGAGAATATTATAAGAATCATTTCAATACAATAGGAATATTAGGTATGAATGAGTCCATGATGAATTTCTTTAAAGACAAAGACAAGGGTATAACTTCTGAAGAAGGAAGAGAATTTGCTTTGGAGATTATGGACCATATGAGAGAAAGATTAATGAAGTACCAGGAGGAAACTAATCAACTGTTTAATTTAGAAGCGACTCCAGGTGAGGGAGCTACATACAAATTTGCAAAAGCAGATAAAAAGAAGTTTGGAGATGGTATCTTCTCAGCTGCAGAAATTGGTATGCATAAAGATGGCCCTCCATACTATACAAATAGTACACAGCTACCTGTTGGTTTAACAGAGGATGTATTTGAAGCTCTTGATTTACAAGATGATTTCCAATGTAAATATACTGGAGGGACTGTTTTGCATATATACCTTGGAGAAAGAGTAAAATCTGTTGAGGCTACAAAGAATCTTGTTAAAAAGGTTGCAGAGAATTACAAGCTACCTTACTTCTCAATTACTCCTACATTTAGTATTTGTCCAAAGCATGGTTATATTTCTGGAGAGCATAAGTATTGCCCTGTGTGCGATTCTGAGAGAGGCTATAAAGATGGAATGCCTTTTACAGAAGAATAATATAAATAATTTAATTATTTACTCTTATGAAGAAAGTCAAAAGACAAAGGTGCGAGGTATATTCTAGAGTTGTTGGCTATATAAGACCAATATCTCAGTGGAATGTTGGAAAACAAGCTGAGTGGGATGATAGAAAGATGTTTAATGTTGATTGTGCTACATGCTAAGAATTGGTGGACTAGAGAAAACATCTTTACTTGATTACCCAGGTAAGATATCAGCGATCATATTTACATATGGTTGTAATCTCAGATGCCCATATTGCCACAATCCGGAGCTAGTAATCGAAGAATACGATATTAGAAGATCCATTAAGAAAACTGCTATATATGATTTCTTAAAATCAAGGGTTGGTAAATTAGATGCTGTTGTTGTTACAGGAGGTGAACCTTTAATCAATAGTGATCTCCCTGTTTTAATTAAAAAGATTAAAAAGCTAGGTTTCTTAGTAAAATTGGATACTAACGGACTGCTGCCAGATAGATTACAAGCAATCATTAACGATGGAACCATTGATTATATTGCTATGGATGTTAAATATCCTGGATTAGAGTACGTCAAACAATCGAACAGGAAAGATGCAGAAGAAACAATAAAAAGATCAATTGGGATTATTATGAACTCTGGAATTGATTATGAATTTAGAACTACATATGTAAAAGGTATTCATACAAAAGAGTCTGTAGAAAAAATAGGAGAACTCATAAAAGGGGCAAAGCGGTATTACATTCAGAATTTCAGAGATGGTAAAACAATTGATCCTTCATTAGACTCTTCGAACTCTTTCTCAGATTCTGAACTTAAAGATATTAAAAAAGTTGCTAAGAAATATGTAAAAAATACATATATTAGATAGATGGATTCTCTAGTACACTTACAACTTTTCCGTTCAATATCCCGTCAGTATTCCTATCCAAATAGATAGGCTTATTAAGTGGGTTGCTAGAGTCTGGATAAAGAATAACCAT
The DNA here is from genome assembly GCA_012797935.1 of Candidatus Microgenomates bacterium. GTDB lineage: Bacteria > Patescibacteriota > Dojkabacteria > SC72 > SC72 > UBA5232. The sequence continues at coordinate 5,512 of JAAZOC010000054.1, forward strand.
ATCTTTCTTTTGCTGAAATCTTTTTACGGTCGCGCAGTTGTCTATAACAGCAACGACTATATCTCCATTTTCTATCTCACTATCTTTCTGAACAATTAAATATGATCCATTCTTTAAATATCTTCCATCTATATTGGCAAGATCCATAGAATCGCCTTTTACAATCAGAGAAAAGAGATTATCCTTCTTTCCTACTATATTTTTATCTACTTTAAGAATTCCCAAATTCTCTTCTTCTGCTGAAACCATAGGAATACCAGCATTTGCATACCCGAATATGGGTATACCAACTAAGTAGTCGTATACTATCTGGTCATCTTCTTCTACCATATGTATACCCCTAGCCTCACCAGTTCTAATAATGTACCCTTTCTTTTCAAGGGCAATAAGGTGACTTACAACCCCTCTCTTCGTGTTTATACCCAATTCTTGCTGCAATTCTGCAAGAGAAGGAGCATAACCATTCTCAAGAAAACACATCTTAATTGCTCTAAGAGCAGCTTCCTGTTTAGGTGTTAGTATACTATCCATATATTTTTACACTAAACTTATGTATATACCTAGTATACCCCTACTTACAACTTGTACAAGTACTCATAGTGATACATCTTGCAGATTGTGGAACATCATATTATACTTTCAGTATATAAATTTATATTAAATTAGTATGGCAGAAGAGAAGAAAGCCAAAAAAGTATTTACTTTAGATGAGATAAAGTTCAACGAGGCAAACAAAGTAATGGCAGTTGTATCATGTATCCCTATTGTTGGTTTGATACTTATGTTTGTAGAAAAAGATGATATGTTTGTTAAATACCATGGTGCACAGTTTACATTAGTAGGTGTGCTTCAATTCTTTAGCTGGGTTCCAGTTATTGGTTGGTTAATGGCTCCATTGACAGTTGTATTGATAATTGTTGGTATGCTAAAGACATACAAGGGAGAAAGATTTGATATTCCTGTTCTTTCTGGATTGGGATTAAAGCTTATGGAAGCAATCTAGTTATTAGTAAGATTTAAAAAAGGGGAGCTAAATACTCCCCTTTTTTTATTTATTATGATAGAATCATTTTGTCATTTAGCGGGGAGTAGTTCAGTTGGCTAGAACGCTGCGTTTGGGACGCAGAGGCCGCAGGTTCAAGTCCTGTCTCCCCGATTTTCTTTACGATTTCACCTTGTTTGCTACAATCATTGCATCTCTCAATTGAGCTGAAAGGTCTGTCATTCCACCAGGACTATGAGGAATTAATATTGTATTTGTCTTGGAATTCTCACCAATATCTTTAATGGTATCAAAGTACTGGGTTAGAAGAACTAAATTCATAACATCCTGAGCTGAGGTACCATCAACACTCTCTTTGAAAGTCTCTACAGACTCTCTAAGGCCCTCAATGATTGCCTTCCTCTGATCAGCCACACCTTTACCCTGCAATGCTTTAGATTCTGCTTCAGCTTCTGCAGCTTTAACTTTCAATATCTTCTCTGCCTCTCCCTTTTCATTTGCAGCAACTCTCATTCTCTGAGCAGCATTTATCTCATTCATTGCTTCTTTGACCTTAGAATCTGGTTCAATATCAGTTACAAGTGTATTTACAATATTAAAACCGAAGTTAACCATGGTTTCATTTAATTCATCTTTCACAGCTATTGCTATTTCGTCTTTCTTTTCAAAAAGCTCATCAACTGTAATCTTTGGAACTCTTGCTCTAACAACATCAAACACATATGAGTTAATCTGAACCATAGGGTTGTTTAGTTTGTAAAATGCATCATAGACTTTATCTGGTAATACCTCATATTGGACAGATACTAGTACATTAACAAACACATCATCTTTTGTTTTTGTTTCAGCTTTTACATCCAATTGTTGAATTCTTAAAGAGACTCTACCTGCAACTTTGTCAAACAAAGGTATTTTAAAATTCAATCCAGAGGAGCATGCTCTTACAAATTTCCCAAATCGTTCTACAACAGCAATTTCCTGTTGCTCAACAGTAAACAATGTACCAAAAACGAGGATCAAGGAGATAATTATTAAAACAGACCAAAGAAATACATCCATAATGGGTAATATATTAAGTTATATATACCCTATTATACCAACAATCTACTCTCTACAACAATCAACAGCTTCTTTTACGATTTTACCTAAGCGTTTCCAGAAATTTTTCTTTTTCTTTGCCATTTATTTATCAGCTTAAATTATATTCATGTTTAAAGCCCAGAACAAGGAATACAATCCATATGCCTTTTCAAACATTTCATAAGCTTCTTTTTTATTTCCCTTCTTCAATTCTTTTGTACCGTACTCCATTATTCTGTAGCTTGCTCCAAGAAGGTGTTTGGAAATACACCATACCTCTCCACCATATTTAGGGATTATTCTTTTAAGAAGATCTACTCTCATTTTTCTAATTTCATCAAGTATCTCGTAGAAACTGTTGTCTTCCGTCTTCGCTCCACTAAAGAAGAGATGCTCTTCAATAGAGATCAAATTCATTATTGCAATGCTTAAATCCTCATCAGCAGAAAGATCAAGATGGTTGTCTTTTTTCAAAGAATCATACTTTTCTACAAGATCTTCAACTTTCTTCATATCAATATCTTTTTTAGAATTTTTCATCAAATCTTAATTATCTAGATTATGTACAGTATTATATAAAAAATCAGAGAACCTATCCATAGAGAAGCTACAGGAAAAACAACTTTCTGATATGGGAATAGTGCTTTCCCATTTTTCTCTTTAAGAAACATATATAACTTACCACTAGTGTAGAACAATATTGACCCAACAATACTTCCCAATATCACTTTGTCTATCCCCCATATTTTGTTCAACTCATTACCCGTCATATTTAAGAAATGCAGCGGGATAAATGTTAAACCATAAAACAATACAATTGAGACGATCTCTGATATATACCATTTTGATTTAAATTTGTTAGATATTTTCTCTGCAGTCATTAAAGAAAAAGACATTAAAATTCCACCTATCCATACACTTGTAATCAAATCATCTATTCCAAAGTATCTTGAGAAGCCAAGACCAGCACCTACAGCTACAGTGCATAAGGGACAAATTGCATATGCATTTGTTACAGAAAATATTGACATCAAAAAGAAAGCTATCGCAACAGTTGAGACTTTTTTAACCACTTCTTTTTTTGATGTACTAAGTCCATAGCCTACAAGAAGAAGAAGAAATGCAGGTACTCCAATTAGAAGAATCTCTGTACTTCCTTTCCCTTTGTTTAAATCCTGATCACTTATTAATTGCTCTCCATTAATTCTCCTTTCAATAGACTCTACAGAATCAGGATATCCAACAAAACATTTTTCATCAATAACTACCATTGGTATCGATGCTGTCTGTAAATTACACTTTCTAACCTCATTTAGAAATCTTTCTCTGTTCGAATCCGATTCTGATATCTTCACATATTCAATATTTATCTTCTCCTCTAATCTCTTTTCTACTATTTCAGTTTTTGATTTTTCACAATACTGACAACCTTCATCCCAGTAGAAAGTAACATTTCCTTCCTTTGCTAAAACAATGTTTGGGAAAAAAACTAAGAATAAAACAAATATTGTTTTGAAATAATTATGTATTTTCAATGTAAAAATAGCATCAAATTATTTAGTAATTAACTATTTTACCATAATCTTGCACTGTGATTGTAAACATAATAGAATTGGGTATTAATATGAGTAGCAAAGAAATATGGAATATGCAATTTTAGGTGTTGTGGCAGTTTTAGCAGTTTTTGTAATTTCTGTTTACAACAAGATTGTTAAACAAAAGATGGTTGTAGAAGAAGCAACTGGTGATATTGAGACATTCCTCAAACAAAGATACGACATGATCCCAAATTTGGTCGAGATAGTTAAAGGCTATGCAAAGCATGAGAAAGAAACTTTCACCCAGATAACAGAGATGAGGGCAAAGGCAATGTCATCTGGTTCTTTAGAAGAAAAAATGGATGTTGAGAATCAAATATCACAAGCACTTTCAAAGATAATTGCAGTTGCAGAGAACTATCCTGAGTTAAAAGCAAATACAAATTTTCAAGATTTACAGAACAGTTTGAAAGAATTAGAGGATAATATTCAAAAATCAAGAAGGTTCTACAATGGTGCTGTTAGAGATTTCAATACAATGATAGTTGTCTTCCCACAAAATCTTTTAGCAGGAATATTTGGATTTAAGAAAGAACCATTCTTTGAGGCTTCTGAGGACGAGAAAAAGAACGTAGAGATTAAATTCTAATAGAGAGATGAAAAAACTTATTTTAGTATTAATTCTTTCTTTACTCTGCTTGCAACAGCTTGTATCTAATGCATATGCTAGCAACTCTTTTTCATCAAGTGAGCAGATTTCACTTTTTAAAAGTACAATAGAGTTAGAACAAAATACTGATATAAATATTAAAGAAGAAATTTCATACTATTTTCCTTCTTCCGACAAGCATGGGATCATAAGAGAAATTCCTACAGATTACAAAATACAAGCAGGTTTTAAGAGACCTACCACAATTAAGTTGAATTCCTTGTATTACTACGACAAAAATTATCCAGAAGAAAGATATGATAGTTACGAAAGAAGTAGTGATAATGGATATACTATTTTCAAAATTGGTGATGCTGAAACGACAATAACTGGAGAGTATGTTTTTGTAATAGACTATACGCTTCAAAATATGATCAACTACTTTGATGATCATGATGAATTGTATATAAATGTAACTGGTAATGGCTGGAATGTTCCAATTAACCAAGCATATGCAGAGATTAAATTACCAGGGGATATTACTGAGAAAGTTTGTTATACAGGTATTGGTGGTAGTACAGATACTAATTGTACATTCTTAGATATAGATAGTAGAAATACAAAGATTTCTGCAAATAGTTCATTAGGTGTATATGAGGGTCTAACAGTAGCTCTCAAGATGCCGAAAGGAACTTTAGAGGATACTACGACAAAACAGAGAATCCAGATGATACTTGCAAATTTGGGTATTCTTCTTCCAGTTCCAGTGTTTTTCTTTGTAAATAGTATCGTACAAAAGAAGAAGAACAAGAAATTAACAATTATTCCACACTATGATACTCCAAAAGGTATCTACCCACTTTTAGCTGGTCATATATTCAATGGTTCATTAAACAACAAGCATATAACAGCTGAAATAATAAAATTAGCAATAGATGGATATATCAAAATTCGAAGAGACGATGAGAACAAATACAGTATCGTAAGAGTTGATACAAAAAAAGAACAAAATGAGACTGTTAAAGAGTTACTTGACGGGCTACTAGGTGAGAAAGATGAGATAGAGATGAAAAAGCTTAGCTCGAATTTTTACAAAACAGTAATGAAATTAAGAGCTTCAACAGAAAAACAGGTATATGAAGATGGATACTTTGAGAAATCGAAAAGTAATCTCAAAACACTATTCATAGTCATTGGTACTATTGGGATCTTCCTTTCAGTTGCAGTTTTAGGACCAGTGCTTTCTACAATAGCAGCAACCGGATGGACTGTCGGAGTATTGATTTCATTCTTGTTAGTAATAATCTGGGGGACAATGATAGAGACAAGAAGTGAGCTTGGCAACGAAATTCTCTACGATTTAAAGGGTTTGAAAATGTATATTAACACAGCCGAGAAGTACAGAATTGAATTCCATAACGATCCAAAGAAATATATCGGTGTGTTTGAGAAACTACTTCCATTTGCAATCATATTTGGTTTAGAGAAGAAATGGGCAAAAGAATTTGAAGACATATATGATGTACAACCTGATTGGTACGATGGAAATA
>JAAZOC010000055.1 GCA_012797935.1 Candidatus Microgenomates bacterium
TTCTTTCCTAAGATAAAGACTATACCACCACCATATGCACCATTACTTGAATAATTATACCTACAATCACCAGCTCCGCTATTTGAAGAACCACCTGATCCCAAGTACATCTTACTAAGGTCTGAGACTCCATATACAAGACCTGATCCAGTAACTTCAACTCTTGTAGCATATGCACCACCATATGCACCTGCAGCAGCACCACCGAAACTTGCTTTACCAACACTTGTAGAACATGCAGACATACCTTCTCCACTGTAGTTACCCGCTACACCACCCCTAAAACCATCACCAGTAACATCTATACTGCCATTTATATTTACAGCACCACTTGCTTTAAATGCTAAAATACCACCTGTTTTTCCATTCCAACTCTTTGCACTCAATGTCTTTCCTGAAGCAACAGTAACATCTGTAAACTGTGGGATCCTCTGCATTACAACAATCTGAGAACCACAATCTACACCTAGACCTGCATCAGATTTATCAGCTGATCCATAATACTTTGTCTTCGCAGTTGCAAATTTAATTGTAGCACCATCTACAGAATCAACCTTCAATATCTCATGATTACCAGTATTTATTGTAGAACTTCCACCTTGAATATTTATCAAAAGAACCTCATCTCCTTTTTTCAAACATGTACCTGGAGAAGCAGAAATAACAGCACTCTTTCCATCTGCAGCAAGAGAAGTAACATTGTAGCTAGGAGCATAGCCACCAGCACAATCTGGGATAGCATCCTCCAAGGTCATATTTGTAGTAACTGACAAAGCTCCATCTGAGCCATTTCCCCAGTTATAGTTTACCAAACCAATCAATCCATCATCACCACCATCTCCATCGCCAGTTCCTCCTTTGTATTTTCTGTATGCATTCAACCACAAAGAGAAGTCCATAACAGTGATAGCACCATCATCGTTCAAATCAGCTTTTTCAGTAAAAGATTGAGTATTTACTTTGTATGCTCTATATCCGGTTAACCAGATACCAAAGTCAGCAATAGTAATTTTGTTATCACCATTAAGATCTGCTTTTTTCAAATCATCAGACAACTCACCAGTACTACCTGCACTACTTCTAGTATCAAAAACACCTGTACCCTCTAAAACATAGAATACTATTAAAGGAGTAAGAAGAAGGAAAGAAACAACACCTATTACAAGCTTTCCTTTATTATTTATTCTCATACAAAAAATATTAAAAAGTTATAACTTTTACTACATAGAAATACTTTACATTTATGTTTAGTTTGTGTCAAGAATTCTCCTTTAATAAATACCAATATTTTAGTAGAATCTAAAAATGATAGATCTATTCATAAAAAAACAGAACCTTCCAAGATACAGAAGTGATCAAATATTCAAAGCATATTATCAAGATTGTATATCATCGTGGGATGATTTAACTACTTGGCCACAATATTTGAGAGAAGAATTAAAAAAAGATATCCCCTTTTCCACTATATATAATAGTATAGAGAAAGTATCAAAGGATAAAAATACGATAAAGCTACTTTGTTACACAAAAGATAACTACCCCATAGAGACAGTTCTCATGAAGACAAAAGATAGAAACACAATATGTGTAAGCTGTATGAGTGGATGTCCAGTTGGTTGTAAATTCTGTGCAACAGGACAGATGGGATTTAAGAAAAATTTAAGTACAGAAGAAATTATCGATCAAATTATGTACTTCAAGAGAATCCTGAAGAGAGATAACAAAGAAATCACAAATATTGTATTTATGGGCATGGGGGAACCTATGCTAAATCTCGACAATGTAACTAAAGCAATAAGCATACTCACAAATCCTCAAAAGATAGGATTAAGCCATAGAAGAATAACTGTTTCAACAGCAGGATATATATCTGAGTTGAAAAGATTCTTAGATATGAATTTAGGAATCAAAATTGCAATCAGTTTACATGCTCCTAATCAAAAGTTAAGAGAAAAAATAATGCCAACTGTATCCAAAAAGAATAAGATTGAAGATCTAATCTCCCTACTTATTACATATCAAAAGAAAACAAATAAGAAAGTAACATATGAGTACCTCCTATTAAGAGATGTTAATGATAAGCCTGAACATGCTAAAGAATTAGCTAAGCTTCTAAAAAATCAAATAGCTTTGGTTAATTTGATTAATTTCAACGAATCAGATGGAATACAATTCAAA
>JAAZOC010000006.1 GCA_012797935.1 Candidatus Microgenomates bacterium
ATTCAGAAAATATTTAAATGTTGATTTGGAGTTAGCAAAAAGAGATTTTACTACTTTAAGTGATATTGACCTTGATCAAAAACTATCTGAAGAAAAGAAGAAACTGATAGAGATCCTACCTGAAGCTTTTGCAGTTGTAAGAGAAGCTTCTAAGAGAGTTGCTAATCACAGACATTTTGATGTTCAGTTGATGGCTGGATATGTACTTTTTGACAACAAAGTGGCTGAGCTTTTTACTGGAGAAGGTAAAACACTTGCTGCTAACTTACCATTGTATCTGTATGGATTAACAGGAAGAGGGGCTCATTTAGTAACAGTAAATGATTACTTAGCACGAAGGGATGCTGAATGGACAGGACATATATTAAGCTCAATAGGTATGTCCGTAGGAGCAATCAATTCTGGTAAGCAGTACAAATTCATATCAGACCAAGAAGCTATAAAATTAAAAGGTGATGATGCTAAGAAATTAATTAAAGAGAGAGATTTGAAGGAAAAAGAATCCGGAAGATTGAAGTATGATCATATGAGTGGTGTAAATCTTGTTGAATGTTCTAAACAGGAAACATATGCCTGTGATGTTGTATATGGTACTAACAGTGAATTTGGTTTTGACTATCTTCGAGACAATATGGCTAGAAGTATGGAAGAAAGAGTTCAAGGACCAAAGTATTTTGTAATTGTTGATGAAGCTGACTCCATCCTCATAGATGAAGCTAGAACTCCCTTAATCATTTCCACGAGTGCAGATACTGCAAATGATATGTACAAACAATTTGCATCTCTTGTAAAAACTCTTCAACCAGAAAAACATTATGCTGTAGATGAAAAAGCTCATGCTGTTTCTTTGAATCAAGCCGGTATGGATGCTGTTGAAAAAGCTCTTGGAGTAAGCAATATATATGAGAATGCCCAATTTGCATATCACTTAGATAATGCTCTTAAAGCAAAAGAACTTTACAAACTAGATGATGAATATATGATTCGAAATGGAGAAATCCTCATTGTTGATGAATTTACTGGTAGGGCAATGGAAGGTAGAAGATACAGTGAAGGTCTTCACCAAGCAATTGAAGCAAAAGAAGGTGTCGAAGTGAAGAAAGAGTCTAAAACAATGGCAACTATTACACTCCAGAACTTCTTTAGACTTTACAAATATCTTTCAGGAATGACAGGTACTGCTTTAACTGAAGCTGAAGAGTTTGCATCAATTTACAAATTAGATACTATTGTTGTTCCTACAAACAGAGAAGTAATTAGAAAAGATTTCAATGATGTTGTGTATCGAACAATGGAAGGTAAGTTCAGAGCTATTGTTCAAGATATTGCAGAGCATCACAAGAATGGACAAACAATACTTGTTGGTACTACATCGGTAGAAAAATCAGAATTGCTTTCAACAATGCTTTCAAAAGAAGGAATCAAACACAATGTCTTAAATGCAAAACAACATGAAAGAGAAGCAGCTGTAGTTGCAGAAGCAGGACAATTAGGAGCTGTAACAATAGCTACCAATATGGCAGGAAGAGGAACAGATATTGCATTAGGAGAAGGTGTAAAAGAAGTTGGTGGTTTGTATGTAATTGGTTCTGAAAGACATGAATCAAGAAGAATCGACAACCAGTTAAGGGGTAGATCTGGAAGACAGGGTGATCCTGGAGAATCACTCTTCTATGTTTCTTTCGAAGATGACTTGATGAGAATATTTGGTGGTGATCGTATGAAAATGATAATGGAACAAGTAGGCATGGATGATGATATGCCAATATCAATGGGTATACTTGGTAAAACTATTGAAAATGCTCAGAAAAAAGTAGAAGCAAACAACTACGATGTTAGAAAAAGATTAGTTGAATATGACGATGTTTTAAACCAACAGAGAGAAATAATATATACATTAAGAAGAAAAATACTTGAAGTTCAGTTTAAAAAAGATATCTCTTTGAAACCATCAGATCTTAAATCTGATCTCAAACTTCTTGAGAATATTGATATTGAAAGTATTCAAGATTCTTTAGATGGATTCTCTTTAGCTAGAGAAAATACTTGGGAAATACCTTTACTAGATCAATTCAAATACCCAGTATCTCCATTGGACAAATGGATATTGAAAAAAGTATGGGAATATATTGATTTCCTAGTAGCATCTCAGTTACAAGATGATATGAAGATAGATAATATTGAAGAAAGAAAACTGTATTCTCAAATTATTAATCTTCTTACAGAAGAATTACAAGGTTATATACTAAAAGCATTAGGTTTCAAGGACTCCGTTGAAATGTTCAGACATATATATTCTCTAGAAAGTATTGAGAGAGTTGAATATATTAAGTTAGTAACATTGTATGGTTTCTTAATACATATTCACAATATTGGGTTGGAACCTATGCAGATGCTTTCTAGATATCTAATACTTCAGTCATTTGATAATTTCTGGATGGAACATTTAGATACTATGACAGATCTTAGAGAAGGTATCTCATTAAGAAATCTTGCTCAAAGAGATCCTTTGGTTGAATACAAGAATGAAGGCTTTGTAATGTTTGATGAGATGTTAAAAAAGATTGATGAATTCGTAGTCACTAGATTCTTTAAAGTTAGATTGGTGAGAAAAGATCAACCTCAACAACAGAAGGTAAGTAGTAATGAAGATACAAGACCAGGTAAAGTTGGCAAGGTAAAAACTATAACGAAGGGAAAGAAGATAGGAAGGAATGACCTTTGTCCTTGTGGTAGTGGTAAAAAATACAAAAAATGTTGCTACCCAAAGTATGAGTAAATACCTACTTCTATGGGTTTATTGACACACTATAGCCCCTATATTATCCTAAATAAACATTGATTGTTAATTAAATATCTTGATGACTGATACAAAGAAAACCAAAAAAGATGAACTAATAACCCCTCGAAAGAGTGTACATGTTGTGTTTTTCTCCTGTGCTCACTGTGGTGATGAAGTTGATGACATAAAACTATGTCCTGAATGTGGTGAACCAATGAAGGTCATAGATGTTGTAGAAAAATTCGGAGAAGATGCAGAAAGATTCTTAAAAAGGGTAGAGAAGAGAATGGAAAAAGGAAAAGCAACAACAGAAGTTGAGGAAGAAGATTATGAAGGTATTGAGAAAGAAGAACCAAACATTATACTCATGGGCGGGGAAGATATTGTAGAAGATGGTGGTATTGATCCTGCAGAAGCAGATGATGGATCTCTTGATGTAATCTTTCCTGATGAAGACGAAAGTGCTACAAAAGTATCTGATGTTGAAGTTGATGATGATTTAACAAAAGCATTAGAACAGCTATACTCAGAAGAAGAGGATACTGTATCCTCTGAAGACTTTGGATTTGAAGATGGGGAGATACCTGAGCTATAATACTTCATGTCTGATATTAAAAATCTTTTTCCTAAGGTAGCTATTGTTACCGATCAAATGTCTTCACTTGGTGGTGCTGATAAAGAAATGTTCTCCGTTCTAAAGCTAATCCCATATGCAGATATTTTTACCATAACATTTGATTCTTCGAAGTATCCACCAATACAACAAAAAGTACACACTAGTAATGTACAAAAACTCTCTAAAATATTACCTAAAAATTTTTACAGACATCTAAAAATATTCACACCATTTGTATATGAAAGATTCGATTTAACAGGATATGACCTTGTAATAAGTATTTCTGCTGGACCAGCAAAAGGAATAATAACAGGAGTATACCAACCACACATTGCTATGGTTATGACACCACCAAGGAGTCTGTGGGACAAAGAATTAAATATAAGAGGATCGAAGCTAAGATCAATATACAAACCAGTATCCGAAATACTCAACACATATATGAGAGTATGGGATATATCGATATCAAAAAGAGTTGACTATTGGATTGCTAATTCAAACTTCATATCTCAGAAAATAAAAAAAATATATGGAAAACAATCTCAAACTATATACCCAGGTATTGATGAAAAATATTTTTTGAAACCGGATCAATTCTTAATTGAAAAAGTAAAAGCAAAATACAAAATACCAGAAGAATTCTTTCTTGTTGTATCACGACTATATGATTACAAAAGAGTAGATTGGGCAATAAAAGCATGCAGAAAAGCAAATAAAAACCTTGTAATAGTAGGAGATGGCCCTGATAGAAAATACCTTGAGAAAATAGCCTCAAATGATGAAAGAATAACCTTCCTTGGTTTCGTAAAAAAAGATGAAGAAATACAAACCCTCTATTCACTTTCTCAAGCATTACTCTTCTGTGGAATTGAAGACTTTGGTCTTGTTCCTGTAGAAGCTATGGCTTCAGGAACTCCTGTTCTAGCATATGAATTTGGAGGTGTACTTGAAACAGTCTTACCAGGAATAACAGGTGAATTCTTTAAAACAACAAAATCTCTCTCTTCCTTACTTATTAATTTCGATAAAAACAGATATAATAAGAAATATATAGTCAAACAGGCTAGAAATTTTTCAGAAGAGAAATTTTTACTTAATCTGGAGAAATATTTAAGAAAAGTATATGAAGACCAAACCACAAGGAAGAATGTATGATACAAAGGTAGCTATTGTATGTGAACCATTATTCAAAAAAGGAGGAGCAGAAACACACCTTAAATATATACTAGAAGCATTTCCAAATTCAGAGATATTTACTGCTTACTATGATGAAAACTTTGTAAAAGAAAATTTCCCAGATGTAAAAATTCATCATTCATTTATGCAATATCTTCCTAAAAAAGAATATCTTAGAGAACTATATTTACTCTTCCAACCAGTTGCATACAAAAGTTTCAAATTCAAAAGCTATGACATAGTTATATCTCTTTCAATTGCATTTGCTAAATTTGTAAATCCAAAAGATATCAAACATATAGATATTTGTATGAGCCCTCCAAAATTTCTTTGGCAGAAAGAAGGAAGAACATTGCAAAGTGCTAACCAATATACGGGATTTAAGAAAAAACTTTTTCAATTCTATTCTTTCTTTGTTGGTAGTTCTTTAGAGAAAAAATGGCAAAAATGGGATATTCAAGCAGCTCAAAAATGTACAAAGATCATAGCTATCTCAGAAGTTGTAAAGAAAAGAATTAAGAAGTATTACAATGTAAATTCTGATGTTATACACCCTCCAGTAGAAGTATCTTCCATAAAGAAATCAAGGAAAGTTAATAGGAAAGAAAATTGGTTTCTTTACTTAGGTAGAATTGAAACATACAAAGGTGTTCATTTAGCAATACAATCATGCGCAAAATTAGGTTTACCTCTAAAAATTGCTGGAGTAGGAAGTAATATGGAAGCTATGAATTCTCTGGTAAAAGAATTAAATGCTAAAGGATTGATAAAATTCTTAGGTCAGGTATCTGATGACGAAAAATTTGATTTGCTTTCTAGAACAAAAGCATTGATATTCCCAGTTAAAGACGAAGATTTTGGAATCGTGCCTGTAGAAGCAAATGCTTCCGGCACGCCAGTTATTGCATATCGTGAAGGTGGTGTACTTGAAACAATCAGTGAAAAGAATCCAAAAACAGGAGTATTTTTTGATGAATATACAGAGGAATCACTAACAAAAGTATTAAAAGGATTTAAATCAGAAAATTACAATCCAGATAATTGTAAAAAACAAGCAGAGAACTTTGCATCTGAGATATTTGTATATAAACTGCAAAACTATGTCAAAGATGCTCTACAAAAAAATTAAAAGAATACTTGATATCATATTTTCTAGTATTCTTCTTCTTTTCTTTTCACCGTTACTTCTTCTTGTATATATATTGATTTGGATTGAAGATAGAAGTGAAGTCTTTGTTAAACAACCAATAAGGCTTGGAGTTAACGGTAAAGAATTCAAAATGTACAAATTTAGAAGTATGGTACCAAATGCTCACGAAAAGATCCTAAATAATCCAAAGTATTCAAGTCTAAAGAAAAAATGGAGTGGAAATGATAGAAAACTTAGTATTAAGGAAGATGATAGAATAACAAAAATTGGTAAAGTATTAAGAAGTACAGATATAGATGAATTACCACAACTTCTCAATGTTCTAAAAGGAGATATGTCCATAGTTGGACCTAGACCAATGTATAAATTGGAAATAGAAGAACATTTAAAATCATATCCAGAAGACAAAAAGAAAATTGAAAAAATACTCTCTGTAAAACCTGGTATGACTGGAATATGGCAAGTATCAGGAAGGAATGACATTGTTTTCAAGGATAGAGTAGTACTAGAAAGTGAATATAGTGAGAATTACAATTTTCTTACAGATGCGAAAATATTTTTCTTAACACCATATGTAATATTAACTAGAAAAGGTGTCCATGGGTAAAGATACTGTTACAGTAATAAAATCAATAAACTATTCTGAAGCAGATAAGATACTTACTGTTTTTGGCAGAGAGCTTGGAAAATTTTCTTTAATTGCAAAGGGTATTAGAAAAATAAACAGTAAAAACAGAGGAAATATGCAAACATTATCTACGAGTAAAGTATCTTTCTTTGAAGGAAAGGGGATTCCAATCCTTACTGAGTCTCAACTTGAAATAAATCTGGACATTGAGAAATTAAATGTTGAGAATGTAAGAAGGGTGCTCTTTTTACTTAACAAATTTCTCCAAGAATATGATCCATATCCTAAGCTTTTTGATGTGTTACAAAGAACATTACAAAAAGAATTAGATTTAGAATCTACAAATAAACTTAGAATCAGGTTCTTGAAAGAGATGGGTTTCTTGGAAGATTTTTCTTCTTGTATATATTGTGGTAGTAGTGAAGATTTGAAGTATCTTGATACTCAAAATTTTGCACTTGTATGTAAAAATTGTTACAGTAAAGGGAAGGGAAAACCACTTGGAAAAACACCTTACTCTTCAGATATGCTTACAAGATCATTAGATAGATATATTAAGAAAGTTGTAGAGGAAATATAATGAAAATAAAAACTGCCTTAAAAATAATTACTTTTCTTTGTACTTTTTTGTTTCTCCCATTTTCGAATGTTTTAGCTCAAACAGGAGATCCTTTTGAAGGTAGTACGAATCCAATTACTGTAAATGGTAAAGTAGATAGGGATATATATTCGTTACTTTCAGTCTCTCCGACTTTTGTTGAAATAAGGCAACCTTCTACGGTATCGTTAACACTCCTAAATCCAAATGGTACTCCAAAGAGTGGAAGGAATGTCCAACTATACATAGATGGTGATTCTCAAGGAGTCACAATATCTCAGCCAAGTGTAACTAATTCTTCTGGAAATACCACAGGATTAATTTCTTCTTCCATTTCTGGTACTTACAAAGTTTGTGCAAAAGATGTAACCGAAGGATTTGATATATTACTTCTTGATTGTGAAAGTGTGTATGTAACACCTGTTCCAGTACCAAGTATATTTTCTGAACCACAATATACAAGGGGGACATCAAATAATGTACTTTGGGATATCTCAGGATCTCTGTCATATCAATATCTTGCTCAGGCAAGTAAAGTTTCTACATTCAATGCTGTAGATTTTCAAAGCAATTGGATTGAAGCTAAAGGATACAATTTCCAAAATTTAGAAAACAGCCAAATATATTTTTACAGGGTAAAGGCAAGAAATGTATATGGTGGGGAAAGTGCTTGGTCTAGCTATG
>JAAZOC010000056.1 GCA_012797935.1 Candidatus Microgenomates bacterium
CAATTGTAGCCAATTCCGCGATATATGTTCTACCACCAACAGCTGGAAGTTTTCTCTCTTTTTTTAATTTATCAACAACAGTTATCAAATCTACAGGTAAGCCATCATTAAAAAGATCTAAGATAGCACCATATACAATTTGATGTCTCTGATCATAGAAATGTTCAGGTAACAACCAAGCAGAAACAGATATAATTGCCTCCTTATCGATAAGCATACACCCTATGAGTGATTGCTCCACCTCTGTATTTTGTGGCGGTACCTTGTTTTCCATATTGTTAATCTAAAAATATTACTTCTACACTCTTCTGCTCTTCTTCTACAATCTTTTTACTTACACTTAGATAGCTCTCATTTTTTACATTTCCAAAACCAAAATGTTTTACAAATTCATCCTTTTCCTTTACATCATTATTCTTCAAACCTGCTTCTTTGTAAGCACAAGGTATCAAAATTGCAGGATCAATATTTGAAATTACTTTCTCGATATTGTCAAAGCTCATAAAATTCACACCATCTCCAACAGGAAGAATTAAAACATCAACATCTCCTAAATCCTTAACTGTATCAGGATTAAATGTATTATCAGTTCCTCCCATATATACAACTCTTACAGATTTCTCATCAACAATATAGAAATTATCAGAAATACCTCTTCTAATCATTAAACCACCTATTTCAAATTCTCCTGCCGTATCAATCTCCATAACAGCATCTCTTTTGTCTGGAACGACCTTACTCTCAAGCTTGCTATCTTTCAATATTGAATCTTTAACAGGTTTAGAATAGTTGCTAAAAAGACATACATCTGTTTTTGTTTTTGGAAAACTCAAACCAGCATCCACCATAGATGTAGGATCAGTCAAAACAGAAAGGTTATCGGAAGTAAGAAGAAATGATGTCCACCCTATTCTTTTTATTTTCATATACAAAGTTCTTAAATTAATATACTAGCATAGTATAACAAATACTAATGGGAGGCAGTAATTATTTTTATTCAGCAAGACCTAGTGTCTTCTTTACATCTTCTAACATCGTCTGTTTCATTTGTTGTTTTATCATTTCTGTTTTTAAACTCTCCAGTGAAGATATACAGGCCTGCAATTGAGTCATAACTTTTGTATCATTCTCTTCATTAAGTATCATTTTCTTAACACCTCCTACCTGCCCTTCTACTCTTTTTATTCTGTTTTGAATACCTTTTCCGTACTTCATATGCTTAAAAGTATATTGAATATATCTATAGTTAGCAAGGATCTCATCCTACAGTATCATATTCTTTTATTAATTTCTAGACAGCATCAAAACCTTCTGATATAATCACACTCGTTATGAAAAAAGACATACATCCAAAATATAATAATGAATTAGTAATCACATGTTCATGTGGTAATAAAATCACAACTGGTTCTACTCTTCCTACAGAATCTCTTTCTGTAGAAATTTGCTCAAAATGTCATCCTTTCTACACAGGTGAACAAAAGATTGTAGACACAGACAACCTTGTAAAGAAGTATGAAGAGAAACTCGAAAAATCAAAGAGTATGTCTTTCAGAAGCAAGAAACAAAAGATGGAAGAAAGAAGAAAGAAACTTGAGAAAGTTTCAAACAAACCTTCTTCTGCTCTCTCATTAAGAGATATGTTAGAGAACGCAAGAATCTCTAAGTAACAAATTCCCCTAAATAATTTAAAATGATATTATCCATTATGGATATTAATTCGTTAGAAAAAAAATATAACAAAGATGAATATCAGAAGAAAGTTTCAGAACTAGAGCAAGAGCTTTCTACAATACAGGGAAATAACAAAAACATATCTCAATTAAGCAGTGAACTTTCATATTACTCTGAATTGGCACATCTAACATCTTCATTACAAAAAAGTATTCAAGATTTGAAAGATGCAAATTTCATATCTGAGAATGAAACTGATTTGGAATTAAAAGAGATGGCCTCCGAAGAGATATCATCTTTAGAAGAAAAGATTACCAATCTAGATGAAGAAATAAAAAGAGTTATGATTGCAAGAGAGTTTGCAGATGAAGATGATAATAGATCTGCAATTTTAGAGATTAGAGCTGGTGCTGGTGGTGACGAGGCTGCCCTTTTTGCAGCTGATCTATTCAGAATGTACAAGAACTTTTCAACAAAAAAAGGTTGGGACATACAGATCATCGAAGAAAGTTTAACAGAAGGTGGTGGTTACAAGGAAGTTGTTGCAAAAATAGATGGTAAGAATGTGTTTAAAAACTTGAAATATGAAAGTGGTGTTCACAGAGTTCAAAGGATTCCTTCTACAGAATCTTCCGGTAGAATACATACCTCTACTGCATCTGTAGCTATCCTTCCAGAAGCTCATGAGATTGATGTTGATATCAATCCACAAGACTTAAGAATTGATGTAATGAGAGCATCTGGTGCAGGTGGACAGTGTGTAAATAGAACTGACTCAGCAGTAAGAATCACTCATATCCCTTCTGGTATTGTAGTAAGTTGCCAAGAAACAAAGCATCAGAGTCAAAACAAAGAAAAAGCTATGGCTATTCTTAGATCAAGACTTTATGACATGAAAAAGCAAGCTGAAATGGCTGAGAGATCTGAAAATAGATTGTCTCAAATTGGAACATCCATGAGAGCTGAAAAGATTAGAACTTACAATTTCCCACAAAACAGAATTACAGACCATAGAATTAAAAAATCTTGGTTCAATATTGAAGAGGTTTTAAATGGTGAAATAGATGAAATGATAAGTGATATCGAGAAAGGTATGCAAGAAGAATTATTAAAGAACAAGAAAGATAGTGAATAAAGAGATACAAGATATCTACAAAATACAAAAGGTTTTAGAAAAGAACGGATATTTTGATATATCAAGAATTTCAAAAGAGATATACAAATTTTCCGAAGAAAGAAACATTCCACTAGAAATAATTTTGAAAGATATAGACTCAGGTAAGCCTTGGGAATATATATCAGGCGAGTGTGTCTTTTGTGATAGCAGATTTCTCTTGAACGAACATACATTGATACCACGAATTGAGACCGAGGATTTGGTAACAATTTGTTATGAAGAATTTTTAAGAAATAGTAAGTATACAAATATATGCGACATTGGCACCGGATCTGGATGTATAGTGATATCACTTTGCAAGAAGATAAATAGCAAGGATATCTCTTTCATTGGCACGGATATTTCAAAAGAGGCTATTGATATAGCTAAAAAGAATTCTGAAATAAATGGGACTGAAAAGGACATTAACTTTGTACAAACAGATCTTTTAGGAAACATAGAGATCAAAGATGATACTCTTTTAGTTGCCAACCTACCCTACATTCCTACTGATATGTACAATTCTTTAGATAGTAGCGTTAAAGATTTTGAACCTAAGAATGCTTTAGAAGGAGGTGATGATGGACTTGAATATTACAAAGAGCTACAGAATCAATTGAAAGAGAATCTCAATGGGAAAAACAATATCTGTTTAATTGTTGAAATAGAACCCTCAACACTAGAAGACTTTAAGACTCTCTTTAAAGATTATGCTTTAGAAGTAAAGAAAGACTTTACAGACAAAGAAAGATTTGTCTTAATCCATCTCTGCTAATGTAACCTTAAAGCTCTTTTCCTCACCAGTCCTATACACCTTTACTTCTACTTCCTCCCCTACCTTATGTTTTTGTATCAATTCTCCCAATGAAGATGAAAGCTTTTCACCACCGAATTCAGTTACAATATCACCTCTTCTAAGACCAGCACTATATGCAGGAGCTAATGGGTCTATTCTAACAACTAAAGCACCAGCAACAACATCTGAATAATACAAAGCTTCATACTCACTTATCATTTGATATGTGACACCAAAGTAAGGTTTTATAAATTTACCATATGTTCTGTATTCATCTATTCTGCTTTTTATTTTGTTAATTGGGATTGCAAAAGATATATTATCTGCACCTGAAGTTGTTGCAAAATTGATACCAATAACTTCTCCTTGAGAGTTTATTAATGGACCTCCAGAATTACCCGGATTTACAGCTGCATCTGTTTGGATCACACCTTCATATGTCTTAGAAGTTGTACCAAACCAACTTGCACTTGTAGTAACAGATCTATTTAAGCCACTAATAATTCCAGATGTTACACTACCTGCATATTCACCTAAAGGGGTACCAATAGCGATAACAGTTTGACCAACAAGAAGGTTATCAGAATTTCCAAGTTCAATAGCTTTCAATGTTTTGCCAGCTGGATCTACTTTCAACAAAGCTAAATCATTAATATCATCTCTTAATATCTCAGACACAGCGAATTCATCACCATCCTTAGTTACTATTTTGTACTCCGCAGTCGTATCTGAAACAACATGTTGGTTTGTAATTATCACACCATCAGAATTAACTATGAATCCTGTTCCAATGTTGCTACTTTGGTCAACAACACCCTCTCCTTGTGACAAAGCTAACTTTGAGATGGCAATACTAACAACAGAAGGACTTGTTTCTTCTACAATATTTATAATATTTACTTCATCTCCAGACAAAACTATTTTTGAGGAATCAATCTTATCGGAAGAATTAAAATGGTTAGAAATATACTCCTCTACTTCTGGTATATATTTACTAGCAAGAAATCCTAGTCCAACAAGAACTGCAGAGCAAACCAAAAATATACCCAATATTCCCAATGGAATAATTAACCATTTCCTACTCTTCTTTACTTGAACTTTTTCTTGAACCTTTTTAACTTCTTCCATAGAAATAAATATTAAAATTTATTTTGAAACTTCCTCCAATGCTTTTGAGTATTGAGGATCAACACCATTCTTAAAATCATCACTTGTTAATGGTACTTCAATATCTGGAGTAATAGAATTTGATTTATCAATATTAGTTCCATCCGGTAATAACCATTTTAATATTGTAAGATGAAGTGAAGATCCATCTGAAAGTGTAAATATCTTCTGAGCAGTACCCTTACCATATGTTTTTTCTCCAATAATGGTTGCTCGCTTTGATTGTTTTAATGCACCAGAAAGAATCTCAGATGCTGAAGCACTACCTGAATTTATTAGTACAACAACTTTAGCATCTGTTAGATCGCCACCTTTCTTTGAATCATATTTTACAACTTCCCCTTCACTATCTCTCTGCTGAGATATTACAAAACCTTCATCGAGGAAATCATCTGCAGCATAAATTGCAGCATCAAAGAACCCTCCAGGATTACCTCTTAAATCTAATATTATTTTCTTTACACCTGCTTTTTTGATTTCTGTTACTTTTGAATCCCACAGTGCTACCCATGTGTTGTAACTTGTATCAGTAAATCTACTAACCTTGAAATATGCAATATCTTTCTTTTCTCCAACAAACTCTAATGTCATACTTGGTACAGTTATTTCTTTTCTAGTTATCTTGATATCCTGAGTTGCAGAATCACCCTTATGCAAAATAGTAAGAACTACTTCTGTACCTGATTCTCCCCTTATCTTTGCTACTGCATCATACACAGTATCACTAGAGGTTAATTCATACCCATCTACTTTTAATATATAGTCACCAGGTCTTAAACCAGCTTCTTTAGCAGGAGATCCTTCTATCGGTGTTACAACTATTATTTGTCCATTATCATATCCCAATTCAGCACCTATGCCTTCAAAGTATTTTCCCTCACTTGCAGCATCAAATTCTTCAGTTTCTTCTTTGTTTAAATATACTGTTGCAGGATCATCAAAAGAATTCACCATCCCTTTAATTGCACCATCAACCATCTTGTTTATATCTACTTTGTCAGAATCAACATAGTTACCTGCGACTAGATCCCAAACACTCCAAAACCTATTCATATTTACACCTTCAGATGCTCTCTTGAGTGTTAAGAATGAAAGTGCATCAGTATTTACATTTCGTCCAGTGATTAGTCCCGCAACAAAAACAACAACAAGTAAGATTCCTGTTAGTAATATTTTTTTATTTCTATCTCCCTCTTTTGTTATCATAGCAATGAAAAATACATATTAAGATAAATATTATACTCTAAAAGGTTATGAATTCTACTCCACCAAGATTTACCATACTACTAGAACCGTTCTCCCAAATGACAGATACATAGCCTTCCTCTTCAACTGATTGTATTTGACCAACCATTCCATAATTTGAAAGTAGTAAAGACTTTACTGTTGCACCATTTAGATTAGAAAGGAATGTGTTATTTGATTTCAGATTATCTACAATATCCTGAATAAAAAACAATTGAGATTCTGAATAATCAACAACTGCCAACCTTCCATTCATTGCTGAAATTGTAGAAAGTAACTTCGAACTAGAATGTATTTCACCAAAGCCACCAATAATTCCAACAGGTAAACCTTGTCTCCTAAAATCTTCATAATTCATCGAATATGTAAGAACAAATGAAGCACCCTTTTGAAACAGGTCATGAAGAAGATCAATATGAAGATATTTACCAACAAAAACAATTTTGTTTTGATAACTCTCTTCTGTAGAATGCAATCTTAAATCTTTACCCTCAGAGAGAGACACAAACTCCCCTACTATTTTCTTCTCTTTGTTGTTTTCCTTAATATCAAAAATGTCTGAAATCGATATCAAATCTAATGCTACTGCAGAAGAATTAATTACTAACCCTTCAATTAAGCTTGAGCTTTCCACTTCACCTGTAAAATTACTTACAATATCAGATGTATTTTCTTCTCCAAGTAAATCTATATATCCATTCTCTATCCTTGCTAGATCAACAATTCCAGCAGATGGAGCAACAAGTTTTTTTACAGATAGCCCTCCTGAAGAAATTTTTTGAGCTAATGTCTCACCCTTCTGAACAAATTCTCCATCTATACAAGTCAAAGTATCAAGGACTTCTTTGAGAGTACAACCTATTTGTTCTGGGACAAAGAAAGAGTTCTTCCTATGACTACTTCTACTTTCGATTAATGGTGTACCATCAGTTATTCTACTCCCTGTTTCTACTAATACCCTATCTCCAAGTTTATATGGTATCGAAAATCTGTAATCATTATATGTTTCTAGTAACTTATGTTTTATTATCATTTAACCATACTTGTAATTTTAATTTGTTAGAGTATGCATCAGGTCCATATACTATTGGTCTTGGTCTAGCATCAACAAGGATAGATTCATACATTGTACTCTCTGGAACAGAAATGAATGAAATATTTTTCTCTTTATCTGGTAATATGAAAGATCCATTTTTAAAGTTACATTCAATAACGGTTTTTTGTTCATGTTTGGGTAAAAGTATATATGAGAATTGTGGGGCCAAAGTGAAGAACTCAGTTCTTGGCATATCCAATGATTCCAAATACCCACTCATTACAACTTTGTTGTTTGCAGAGCTATCTGTAGAAGGAACTATTATTTTAGTTACTTTAGAAAGCACTTCTTTTCTCGTTAAGATAATATCTACAGAATTTACACCATTAACATATGTTTTTCCGTAACTAAGAAGTTTCAAATCTAAGTCCCATAAGCAATCAAAAGTTCCTCCTAGTTCTAATCCATCAATAATTGAAAGTAATGATTTTTGCTTTCCAAGTATCCTTGGTATGTATCCAGAAACTATGACAGCACTTTGTTGTCTACTAGTTCCAAAGTTAGACAATTTTTCCTTGTTATCTCTAAATATTGAATGGTTCTGAATTGTACTGTAAGCACGGAGTACATCTACAATATTTGGATCTACCGATGAGAAGATTTTACTTAGTATGAAGTTTGCCCAGTAATTTTGTAATTGGTTGTTGGAGATATCGCTAGCTAAGAATGCTTTAAATCTTGAATCTTGTATAGAATCAATGACAGAGAATTCATTACTCCAATTAATCTTTGATCTTGTAAATTCTTTCTTTTCGATTTTCTCTTTCTTGTCAAAGACTTTTCTTACTCTGTAAACAGTAAAATCATATATATCCATATCAATATACATTAGATCTTCATATGCCATTTTTTCTGATATTCCATCTAGCAAAGAATGCATATATTGATCATCTATTACCCTAAGAGAGATATCGTTTGAAAATGTCCTAATTGAATCAAATATTTTAGTAAAAAATTTTTGATTGTCATCAATTTGAATTCTTACTCCAGATACCCCATCTCCTTCTTTTGAGAATTTTTTGAATGTAAATATATTAGCTTTATCTTTTTGAACAATATCCCAATTAAATACTTTCTCTAAGCTATTGAAGTACTCGTTCCAGAATTTTACATTAAAGACTTCATCGTCTAGCCTAAATTTAAGAGGATTAAGATCTGTAAAATCAGAGAGTATATACTCTCTTGAGGCATTATGATCTGTGTATGCAAGGTGAGTCCAAAGTCCGTTGTCCTTAACAACGATGCTTAGGTATGCATTTTTTTCAAAGAGTGGCAGTTTTGACATTGTTATATATATTACTTAAAAAAAAGGCTTGTTGCAATGACAGGGCCTATAGTTTCAGCTTACTTCCTGGTATAATTTCAATGTAGAAGAATTCTCTTTTACATAGATCTTTAACAAGGAGGATGTTATGTCATGGATTATGTTTGAATTAAGGGATGTAAGTTTCTTCATGATGTTGTGTTCCCTATTTGCCAATATAATATTAGGAGGATTAATTACATATAGTATGTGGAAATCCAAGGGAGGAGAAATAGAATACAAATAC
>JAAZOC010000007.1 GCA_012797935.1 Candidatus Microgenomates bacterium
TAGATGGTTTACATATCACTACATTGGAATTAACACTCTTCTTTAGATTCTTCAGACCATTAATAGAAGGTGGCTACATATATGTAGCACAGCCACCTCTTCACAAAGTAGAAATTGGTAAAAAGAAATACTACTTCTTAAATGACCAAGAGAAAGAGGCATTCGTGAGAAAAGCTAAAATGGAAGGCAAAGTACCAGTAGAAAATAGATTCAAAGGTTTAGGTGAAATGAATCCTGAGCAGTTAAGAGAAACAACAATGGGACCAGAGAATAGAGTCCTAAAACAAGTACATATAGAGGATGCTGAAGAAGCAGAAAAGATATTTGAAATGCTAATGGGTAACGAAGTACCTCCTAGAAGAAGATTTATTCAAACACATGCAAAGAAAGCAACTTTAGATATTTAATTTATTATTTAAACAAAAATGGTACTAGAAAATGTAAGAGAGTCAGTAGATACAGAAGTGTTAGCAACATTAGAAGAAAAGAAACTTTTTGAAAGAGTTCCTGATAATACTAGAAAAGCTTTAGAAGTAATGAAAAATGATACAAACAAAAACCTCTCATCAAGAGTTGATACTTTAGTACAAACAAACGAAGGTAAATTGGGATTAGAAGAAATTGCAGATGCAATAGATATGCATATTTGGAATAAACAAGGAGAAGTTTTGGATGTTGTAAGAGTAGGCGATCAAGACAGAAATGATATTGAAAAAATAGATACTAAAACAATGCAAAGTTTGAAAGCACTTTGCTCAGATTTTGCAAAAATAAGAGCAGATATAGAAGTTCAAACAGAAGAAAATGCATATTAATAACTAATAGACCTAAATCATGGATGAAGATATAAAGACAACACAAGAAAATACAGATGAATTAGAACAGGATGTCACATTTAATCCTGGAGAAGTAGCTTACAGATCAATCATAGACGAAATGAAGTCTAACTATCTTGACTACTCAATGTCTGTAATAGTATCTAGAGCATTACCAGAAGTAAAAGATGGATTAAAACCATCACAGAGAAGAATCCTTGTAGCAATGAACGATCTTGGATTAACACCTTCTGCTCACTACAGAAAATGTGCAAAGATTGCTGGTGATACATCTGGAAACTATCATCCACATGGTGAAGCTATCGTGTATCCAACACTTGTTAAAATGGCACAGGATTTCTCTACTAGATATCCTTTGATTGATGGACAAGGAAACTTTGGATCAATTGATGGTGATAGTGCAGCAGCAATGAGATACACAGAGGCAAGAATGGGTAAAATAACTCCAGAATTAATCAACGATTTAGGCAAAGGTACAGTTACATTTGTACCAAACTATGATGGTACAAGACTAGAACCAACAGTTCTTCCAGCTCTCTTCCCAAATGTCCTAGCAAACGGAACCGATGGTATTGCAGTTGGTATGGCTACAAAAATACCACCTCATAACCTCACAGAGCTAATAGAAGGATTACAAAAAATGATCTCACTTGGTAATAAGTGGGTTGGGAATGCAGTATACAACGAATTAAGAAAAACAAAAGAATCAAAAGAAATAATACCTCAATTACTTAATTCTAAACCTTCAGATTATTTAGAAAACTATGTAAATCTTTCGAACATTGATTTTGAGAAAGAGATCGAAGCATTGAGAATAAAATTACAAGAAGAAAATAATGTTCTTTACCCAGAATTCAAATCAGAGATAACTCCAACAGAATTAATTGAAATTATCCCTGGTCCAGATTTCCCAACAGGTGGAACAATATACGACCAACAAGAGATATTAAATGCATATGCTACAGGAAGAGGTAGAATACTCCAAAGAGCAAAGGCATCAATAGTAGAAGGCAAACAGGGAAGATATGAAATCATAATTACAGAAATACCATTCCAAGTAAACAAAGCTCATATGATTGAGAAGATCGCTGACTTGGTAAAAGAGAAAAAGATACAAGGTATCGCAGATATAACTGACACTTCAAATATAGAAGGAATGAGAGTCGTAATACTCTTAAAGAGAGATGCTCAACCAAAAACTGTATTGAACAAACTATTCAAATACACAGAGATGCAAAAAGTATTCAATGCAAACATGATTGCATTGGTTGAACAAGAGCCAAAGACATTACCATTAAAGAGAATCCTTGAACTATTCCTCTCTTTCAGATTAACAGTAACAATTCGAAGATTTGAATTTGAATTGGCAGAGTCAAGATACAGAGCTCATATTTTAGAAGGATTACTTAAAGCACTTGATCTTCTTGACGAAGTTATAACTACTATCAGACAATCAAAAACACAGGATACAGCAAAAACAAACTTGATGGACAAATTTGGATTCACTGAAGTACAAGCACAAGCAATTCTTGATATGCAGTTCCGAAGATTAGCAGCACTCGAAAGAATGAAATTACAAAACGAATACAAAGAATTAGAAGAGAAAATCAAGGAATACAATGAAATACTTGCAGATCAAGACAAGATTTTAGAAGTTGTAAACACTGATTTACAAGCAATAAAGGAAAAATATGGAGATGCAAGAAGAACAAAAGTTGTAAAAGGAAAGATCGAAGACATTTCTGAAGAAGATATGGTGGCTTCAGAAGATACATTAGTAACAATCACACATACAGGATATATAAAGAGATTATCTCCAGACACATATAAAGCTCAAAACAGAGGAGGAAAAGGAGTATCAGGAGGAGATACAAAAGAAGGTGATTTCATTGAGCATGCATTCCTTTGCAATACACACGATGAACTTCTTCTTTTCACTAACAAAGGTAAAGTATTCAATTTAAGAATATTTGAGATACCTGATTTAGGAAGAACAGCAAAAGGATTACCATTGGTCAATTTGATACAGTTAGAACAAGATGAGATAGTAACATCAGTACTAACAAGAGATCCAAAAGGTAAAGTTTCTGAGAAAAGGAAAGATGACAGTAAAGAAAGTACAAAAGCTACTAAGTATTTCTTAATGGCAACAGAAAAAGGGTACATAAAGAAAACAGAATTATCAGAATTTGCCAAAATTAGATCTAATGGGTTAACAGCTATCAAACTTGAAGAAGGCGATCAATTAACATGGGTAAAAGCAACAACAGGAGACGATGAAATTATACTCATAACTCAAGAAGGTAAATCTGTAAGATTTAAAGAAACAGATGTAAGACCAATGGGTAGAAGTACAAGAGGAGTAACAGGAATTAAGTTCAAATCAAAAACAGACATTGTTATTGGAATGGGCATTATTGATAATGACGAACAGAAATTGATTACACTATCAGAGTACGGATACGGGAAAATGTCCTTACTAAAAGAGTATACATTACAAAAGAGAGGTGGAACTGGAATCTTTACATTCAGAGTAACTCCAAAAACTGGAAATATAGCATCTGCAAGAATCTTAGCAGAAAGTGATGAAGAAATTGTTGTAATATCAGAGAAATCAAAAGTTATTAGAGCAAATCTAAAAGATGTTCCAGTACAAGGGAGACAAACATCTGGAGTAAAAGTTATGAATATAAACGGAGAAGACAAGGTTGTAACAGTAGCATTACTCTAATCTTACAATTTTTAATTCTCTTTGATATTCATCACCGGATATCTTGATTATATCTTTTGATAATTGATCATATGTAATATTGTTTGGAAGATTTACTTTCATCATATTCTTGTACATCTTTTCAATATTTACTCTCATCAATTCATTCAAAACCTTTATATCAGCCTTTGTTAGTACCATAATAATTTTCCTAACAATTTATATATTCAATTTTAAAACAGTTGAGAATATACTTCCTGACCTAGATAAATATATATGTATCTTGTAACTACTTTTACTATTTTCTCCCTGTTATATGTAGTAATATATTCAATATATGGAAATTATTAGAAATATAATCGGAACAATCGGAGCAATAATTCTCACCTTTAATACTCATACACTAACATATACAGACAAAAGAGTAGAGGAGGAAAAGAAAAGTGATATATACCAAGAGTACAAAATATCTAGTGATACTTCATTAGAGAAATTAGCACCAAAGAAATCAAGTGCATCCACAGGCTCGACAACTAGTTGGTGGTCATATCCTAGTGATATCAAAAACTGTACAAGAGATGGTGATGATCTTCTTGTATTAGTAAACAAAGAGTATAAACTACCAAAAACATATGCACCAAGTGACTTGGTAAGTGCAAGTCTTTCTGGTATTAGGAAGGGAGAAAACTTTACACTAAGGAAGATTACAATAGAGGATCTTAAATCATTAGTAAAAGATGCAAAAAGTGATGGCATAGATCTTAGCATGAGATCAGCATATCGATCATACAATACTCAAATATCAACATATAACTATTGGTTAAGTGCAAATGGAGGAAGTGTTTCAGCCACAGATAAAGTATCTGCAAGGGCAGGACATAGTCAGCATCAACTAGGAACAGCAATAGACTTTAGTTCTTCTGAAATAGCTGATGGTTTAGGAGGTACATTCAGTGGCACAAAAGCAAGCAAGTGGTTAGCAACTAATGCATGGAAGTATGGATTTGTAATTTCATATCCACAAGGATACGAAAGCACAACAGGATACAGTTATGAGAGTTGGCATTACAGATACATTGGCAAAACATATGCTCAGGAGATGACGAATAGTGGTATGATATTAGAGATGTATTTAAGAAGTAAGAATTAATGGAGAGGAAGAAAGCAATAAAAACATTATCAACAATATATCTAGTATTTGGACTATTTCTTTTTTTCATAGCATTTGCAACTTTAGCAATATCCTTTTATCCACAGATTTGGTATTCAATAGACAAGGAAGCTTCTAATTCTGAATTAACTACTTTGAAGAAGGATATAAAGAATATAGACACTTCTGAAGTAGAGGATAAAGACTCTTTTGCAATCCCAGCTTTTGATGAATCACTTCCAAAAGAAAATAAAATCTTGATTTCAATAATAGGAGTAAATTCTGACATTGTAGAAAATGACAATGCAGACGAGGGCCTAAAGAAAGGTATATGGATAGTTCCTAATTTTGGAACTCCAGAGTTAAACAACCTTCCAATAATAATCGCTGCTCATAGGTTTGGATACATTGAATGGACAAAAGAATTTAGAGAGACTAGTTCCTTTTACAATCTTCCAAAGCTTAAGTCAGGAGATAGAGTACAGATAATTTGGAATCAAAGAAGTTATGAATATGAAGTTTACAAGTCGGAAGATAATACACAGATAACAGACTACAATGCAGATCTCATTCTCTACACTTGTAGGATGTACAACTCTCCAGTTAGAGTTTTCAAATATTTAGACAGAGTGAAGTAGACACCCCATAGTATTGCACAATTCCTAGTTATAAGATATAATGTAGCTGTAATTAAATTGCTCATTACAAATCACCATGAAGAAAATAAATCTTCTTTTGGTTTCTATCCTTACAATAGTAACCTTTTCATTATTGAAATCTCCTGTATTAGCAGACGGCTATACTCCATACGGTCCACATATTCCAGAAGATACTGGATTAGTTGATGGTATGGTATTCAATATAGTAGCAGTCATAACATACCTTTTTGGTATCGCTTCTATAGGTGTATCTAAGATACTAAGTAATAAGATAGACTAACCATAAATACTAGGGCAGGGGGCAACCCCTGTCCCATAGTATTGAGTCTATAAGACATAAATGGTATAATGTAATAGGTTAAAAATAAAGAATCTGCTCTTTAAAATTTCCCTAAACAACAAATAAAAGAAACATACATAGTGATAATTGAATATCTCTTTAATGTCTCTTTTATTTAATAAAAGGACAAGTTCTTTAAAAGCTGGTGTTTTTTGATGGATACCGATCCAGTAGTTTAGAAATTAATGCTATTGATTTTTGAATTGCTGGATTGGAATATTCCAATCAAAAAAATTTTTCGAAATTTCACTTGGAGGTGAAATAATGAATACACTTAAATTTGGTGCAAAAGTCGTAATAATCCTGGTTGCTCTCATGGTATTACTCTGCTGTGGTTTGACAACATTGCTGACATACCAATGGTTATCGCCGGCCGCCCGCTCTGTTACAGAGAAGGTTGTCACGGTACCGATTGCCCAGGACAAAGAAGAGGTTTCAAAACCTTCTTCCAATGAAGAACAGGCTTCTTCCGTTTCCGGTTCAACCGAAGACAGTGAACGCGTCTGTAAATTCATTGACGGCTACGATGCCAACGGCAAAGTAGTTCCAGCCGGAACCAATGTCAAAGGCCCTGCCTTTGTCAAACCAGACAGAAATGTCGATTGGGGTCTCCAGGTCTATGTTGGCGAAAGCTACACAACGAAGGCTTCAGATGAAGTCGTCTGGCTCCTTGATGGGGACAACGCTTGCGTTGATTCTCAAAGTGCATTTTTCTCCTTTTGGGGAAAAACATTAACTAAGTAACACCTCCAATCCAGCTCAAGTCCCTTTAAGGAATTCTTATGAATCCCTTGTTAGGGCACCTCTCCGTGGAGAAATTAGACTCGCATTATGCGGTCAAAATTTCATCAATTCCACGGAGGGGGGCAACACACTAAAAATAAATATAATTATCTAAATAACCGAAAGGTTATTTTTTGTTTTTCCTAATCTTCCTTTTTTCATAGAATATATATATATTTAAGATAGTATGAAAACTTTCTATCTTAAAATCCTCGTAGGTATATTAATACTCTTTGCAATATACCTCTCAATTGTAAACTTTAACACATACAATCAAAGTAAAAATTTCCAAGTAATCAACGAAAGACAAAGCATAATACTACAGCTACCTAACAGCCAATATTTAGAAATAATTGCAAAAAACGATCACCTTGAGAACAGTTCGGGATTAGTTGACACACCATTTAGAAGCAATACCAAAGTACAAAAAAATTCCCATTTAGAAAACTCAATAGCTAGAACAAATATAGATACAGAGTATATTGAAAACAGAGAAACAAATACTCGATTAACAAGAATAATACCAAAAGACAGTCAAAACATGCGAGTAGAGGTATATGCAAATACACAATATATGTATCAAGAAGATTTAAGATACTGTATACAATTAGACTATTCAAACAAGGTAGAATTTAAAACAGAACAAGAAAAAATATATTTCACAGATAGTGGATGTACAGTATCAATAGTAGGTGAGGATATTAAATATTCTACATCTGAAAACAGCCAATCATTAATACTTTCTAAACCATATCAACCAGAAGTAATATTTAAGTTTAACTTAAACATTAACTGTAAGTAATATGTTTGATATTTTGGCAATAACAATCAATATCGGTGCAATCTCATACTTCATATTTTCATTGATTACTGAAGGTTTCAATTCATTTGGGAATAACTATATATTCATAGGATATATAATATTTACAACATTAACACTTCCAAACCTCATATCCAAAGTAATCTTCAGATCTAGAATTGTAGGTATTACAAGTGCATTCTGTTATCTTTACTACCCAGCTATCTTTTTAATATCTGTAGCAATATCTAAAGCAATTGGGATATCACTAAGTGAAATACTTCCTTTTGGAACAATATTTAATGTCATACTTTGGAATATACTCTTTATGCTTTTCATACTACTTGATGAAAAAAGAGGTGACTATTCAGAAGAGATCATAAAGAATTTGCTGTCTGCAATGTTCCCTGGGATACTGGTATCTCTCTTCACCGCAATATTCATAAGAGATGTTAACTCAGTAGTAGCATTGGACTACTTACAACACTTAACAGTGGCAAACAAGATATTCTACAATGATATGATCTGCCTTCTTCCTGGACAATGTTCCAATCTCTTCCTCCAAGAAGGATACACAACCTTTTACCATATCATACTTGGATTTCAAACCACATTCATACAAACAGATTCAGTAAAAACTTTCTATGTAATGGATTTGATCCTACCAGTTATTGCAAGCATACCAATCTATTACATATTCAAAAAGTATACTGCGAATACAATGTGGTCACAGTTAGGGGTATTACTTTCACTTTTAGTATTTGTCATGGGAGGATATGACTTCATATTTTTCATTCCACAAACATTTGCACTCTTACTTTTCCTCATGATTTTTAAAGACAAAGATTTAAACATATGGCAATTAATTCTTTCAACTTTGCTCCTCGTAGGATCACATTTCATAATTGGAACATTCCTTTCAGGTTTGCTCTGGGCAAAGTTCTTGATAATTGATAACTTAAAGAATAGGAAAGAAGTAAAAATATATTATTTAATCCTCTTACTTTCACTGTTCTTTTTTGTATTAGCAAACATAGCTGGCTTCAGTGTTGAGAAATTGATACAAGGTGATTCAGTAAAAGTAATTGGAAGTTTAACAAACCCATATTTCCCACACAATTTAGAAACTTACTTAAAAATTTTAGGCCCTAGTTGGATAATCATTGTCCTAGCATACTTTACCAACCTCTTTGAGAGAGACAATAACAAATCATCAATCATTAGTGCAACATTCATAATTATCGGAACAATCTGTTACTTCTTAGCTCCAACATATGCTAACAAGTTTACAATCGGAATAGGTGTTTTCTCCTCAATACTTCTCATTTCATTCATCTCAAACTTAAACTGGAAATTCTTTCCAAAACTCTTAATCTCAATATCATTAGCAGGAATATACCTCGTAAACTTCTATGTACAATACAACAGCTATCTAACATTCTACACACAATCAGATGGAACAGTATCTGCCATAACTAAAGAAGATCAAGCAATAGTTACATACCTAAAAGAGAACCCAACAAACAAAATGATTATCTCGGATCCATATACTCAACTAGTAGTTGCATCTCTGACAAATACTGATACATTAGAAGCTCAATATATGCAACTGGACACTAGAACAAATCTTTATGAATATCTAAAAAATCCAGCAATTGAAACATACGAAAATCTCCTAACTTCTACAAGTTTCCCATCGGATGACAACTTCTGTATACTTTTCACTTCAAGACTTTACAAATCAATACACTATGAAGATACTGCATGGATGTACAATATATATTCTTTAAACATTAACAACACAGAAAAGATAGAGAAGGTAAGTGACGAATTAATTAAAGACCAACTTAGAACAAAAAGAAAGCCAGTATATATTAGTGATAACTTTGTCCTTTTTAAATAGTTCTGCCCAATATGGAAAAAAGAAAATCGAAAAAATATGAATTAATATCTGTATCTCACTTCTTTCCTCCTAAGATAGGTGGACTCGAAAATATGGCTTACAATTTAATTGAAGGAATATCCGAAAA
Source organism: Candidatus Microgenomates bacterium (assembly GCA_012797935.1). Lineage (GTDB taxonomy): Bacteria > Patescibacteriota > Dojkabacteria > SC72 > SC72 > UBA5232. The sequence continues at coordinate 9,308 of JAAZOC010000007.1, forward strand.
AGGTATTAAATCAATTGCAGTATTCAGCTCACCTAAAAGATATTTCGAGAAAGGGCAAGACTATGACAGATTGAGTTTCAAAACTTTAAATATCTTCGATGGAGCATACCCAATATTTGGACTCCCATTCATATTTAAAATGTTCAATCTACTAGTACAAAATCCTGATTCTAAAGTACTAATTCACAGTAGACATCTCACTAGTAGCCTAATTACAGCATTTCTCTGTACACTCACAAAACATCCATATACTGTCATAGAACATAATGCAGGTCCAACATACCTTAGCTCTAAATTTACAACAAATCTTGTTAATTGGGCAGACAAGAATATCTTTGTATCAGTATTAGAGAATGCAGAAGATATCATTGCAGTATCACAAACAGGCAAAGAATGGATAAGCAAGAATTTCAATATACAAAGAGAAAAAATTAATGTCATTTACAACTCTTTCAATACAGAATTCAATACTAGATCGCTTGTTAAGAAAGAGAACATTGTTGTATTCGCAAGTAAATGGATAAAGGTAAAAGATCCACAAACAACACTCTTGGCTTACAAAATCATCGCTCAAAAATATCCTTCATGGAGATTCATAATTGTAGGGGAGGGTAAGGATTTGAAGTATGAAGAGAAGGAATTGCCTAAGAACATCACCATTATCGACAAATTGCTTAAGCAGAAGGATCTTTTCAACCTTTTGAAGAAATCAAAAATATATATTAGCTCGTCGCTAAGCGAAGGACTCGCACTTGGTACACTAGAAGCAGTTTCTTTCGGTAATATTCCAGTTCTCTCTGATGCAAAGAGTAATTTAGAAATAGCTTCGCAACTTAATACAAAAGAATTTACATTTACAAGAAAGAACTACAAAGAACTAGCAAAAGTCATCGAAAAAGCAATATTCAGGTCAAGAAGCAAAAAATATGTAAGAACACTAATTGAAAAAAATAAAGAGATATTTTCAAAAGAAAAAATGATTGAAGATTACTACTCTCGTCTTCTACCAATACATTACAAGAAATCAGAAGGTATGAAACTGTCGATAGTTATGCCTGTATACAATGAAGAAAAAACAATTTCAAAAATACTAAAGAAGATATATTTACTCAAATTACCTTTTGATACAAAGAAAGAAATAATAATTGTTAATGACAAATCAACAGACAGAACATTTGAATTTATTGATGAATTCATAAAAGAGAACAAAGCAAAAGATATTGAATATGTATTACTCTCGAATAAAAGAAATTTAGGAAAATCTCAGAGTGTGAAGAAAGGGGTACTGACAAGTACTGGTGATTTAGTAGTAACACAAGATGCTGATTTAGAATACAAACCAAAAGATCTCATTTCTTTCTTAAATTTGTTTGACAAACATACTTCATTAGATGTGATATATGGGAACAGATTTAACTACCAAAATGAATTTAGCAATATTGTTCATAGCTTTGGAAACAGGTTCCTTACATTTTTTTCAAATATTTTTACTGCACCAAAAGGATTTGCTCCTAATGATATGGAAACCTGTTACAAAATGGTCAGAGGAGATATTCTAAGAACAATATTTAAGACATTAGAATCAAAGAGTAATTTTGGATTAGAACCAGAAATAACTGCTAAATTAGTTAGATACAGAAAACCTAATGGAAAAAGATTAAGATTTAGACAATTGGATATATATTACAAGCCAAGAACAATATCACAAGGTAAAAAAATGAGGTGGTTTAAGAATGGTTTTGAAGCATTACTTGAAATTCTGTATTTCAATACTTCTTCTTTTACGGTAGAGGAGAAGATAAATGGGAAGGTTACAAAAAGACAGTTCTAAAGCTTTAATATTCCTTGACAAGATAGTGTAAAAGAGATAATTTGTATTAAAGAATCTGCCTCTTTGTTTCCCTGATAATAGTGGCAGGTAAAATATAACTTTTAGATATTATCTGCAATGAGTGGAGAACAAGAATTACAAGAGAGAATGGACAGAATGAGAGAAGAAGCAAATGCTAGAGCTGCTTTAGGCAATCAAGAAGCTCAGAAGAGAATAGATGAAGGAAACGATTTTGTTAGATCAGTTATTGGAGAAACTCCTTCAAGTCAGAATGATATTGATCTAAATAAATATGAAGAGACTTTAGTTCCTCAAAGTGTTTCAAATCTTCAACCAGGTGAGGTAGCTCCAAGTATAGTTGTTGCAAAAGAGAAAAGTTCTCCTTCCTTTGCAGATAAAATGTGGAAAGGTAATGCTGCAAGATATAATGAATTCCAAAACACAGGAGTAAGTTCTCAAGGTAATTTAAGTATTACTGAAGATTCACCAATATACAAGAATTATGTAGAAGAAAAGAAAGAAATTGCTCATACAGATGCAGTAACTTCGAATACAAATGCTAATAAAGGGTTTAATACATTTGTTCCTTTTGGAGGAACAGATGCACTTGGGAATCAAGCAAAGATTGCAGAGCAAGCAAAGAAAGATGCTCTACATACAGATGCAGTAGCATCAAACACAAATGCAAATGAAGGAATTAAACCATTAACACCAATGTCTACCACTGGACAAGATTTCTTTGCTAGACAACAAGAAATTGTAGATATGGTAAGAAAAGATGTTGTAAAAAACGAAGCATTAGCAAATCAGGCACAAACAGTTGCAGAGATGAGAGCAAAGAATGCTAAATACGAAGAAGCAAGAAGATCAAATGAAGAAGCAAACAAAGGATTTACAAATGCACCATTTGGAGGAACGGCCTCTCTCGAAGCACAGAGCAACCTTGTAAAGGGACTAAGAGAAGATATGTCTAGTACCGAATCTAAAAATGACCAAACAGAATATACTGAATCATTAAAAGCAGATAATGCAAAACTTTTAGAAAGAGTTCACGATTTAGAAATCAAATTAGATGCTCTCCTAAGTAAATTACAGTTACTTGAGACAACAGCACCAGCAACACAAATAGACGGAGAAGAGCCAGTAACAACTGTTCAAGAACCACAACCAGTAGTGGAAAACACTCCTCAAATGAATAATGCTACATTTGTTAATATTAACCAACAACCACCTGTTGCAGAATCTACAAATCCTCAGATTATAGATGGTCAATTTGAAGAAACTCCAGAAAACACACAGCCAGTATCCAGTCCTGCCTTTACAGGATCAACACAACAACAGACTTTTGAACAACAAGCTCAAACAAATCAAGATGACAGAGTTGCAGAATTAGAAGCTCAACTAAGAGAATTAAGAGGAGAAAATACTCCAGAGCAAAGATCAGCAGCATTAGGTTCTGAAATTTCAAGACTTGAAGCAAAATTACAGTCAGAAGGTTTAACTGATGAAGAGAAAATTAGATATTTTGATTTAACATTAGAAAAAAGGAATGTTGATGCTGGTATAAATCAAGTCGAAGCTGAAAATACAAAGAAGAGAATAAGGAAAGAGAGAATCATTAAGATTGTTGCAGGTGTAGCAGGTGCAGGATTAGCATTAGCAACTCCAGCAGTTGGTGTAGCAGCAATAGTGGCTGTAACATTAGGAGGCAAGTTCGTTGGAGACGGGATTAAGAAAGTTTCAAATAATTTAAGAAGCAAATCTACCTCTCTAAAGTACGAGTCAAGACAAGGTAAAACAATAGCTGAACTAAATGAAATAGACAAAAAGATAAAGAGGAAAGAATGGTGGGCAAACAGACTTGGAGAAGCATCTGCAGTAGTAATTGGCGGTTCAATAGGATATGGCCTAGGTTCTACATTCCAAAATATATTTGGATGGGGAACTGGCTCCGCGGGAACAGTAACAAACACACCTTCTGATTTACCAGGACAGGCATCAGTTTCTCATGCACCTACAACAGGACAAGGTAGTATAGAGTTACCACAAGGCGTTGGTGGAAGTGGCATTGAAACACAAGGACAAGGAGTTCTAGTAGATGGAGGAAGAGTTAACCTACCAGGAAGTGCTTGGAATGGAAACTTAGCACAAGGTCCTGCTCAAGATATATTACAAGGAGGAGCATTAAACCACTCTAACTACAATGGTGGAATACATGAAATGGCAGCACATACATTAGAAGATGCATTAGTAAAAAATGGTGTTACAAGACCAGAATTGATGGAGAACTTAAATACTTCTCAAGTACATCAGTTACTAAATAGATATCTAGAAGCTACAAGAGGTGGGAATGTAAATCCAGACCTAGCTCAAATGCTTAATAGTGTTAAACCTGGTGTTGCTGAAACACTACTTAAATAATTTTGATTTGAATTAAAAATACTGCCATGAAAGACGAAATAATCAAAAGAATAAAAGAGATGGGAATTGGAGATATGGAAGCCGAAGAGCTCTTCAATGCAATATCAGAAGAAGTTCTTGAAGTACTCTTCAAAGACCTCTCAGAAAAAATGTCCGATGAAGAGCTAACAGTTATTGAGAACAGAATAAGGGAATCTAAATCAACAGAACACTTTGAAACAATATTGAACGAAGTTGCAGTTACTGTATATGGAGAAGAAGCAAAAACAGAAGTTCAAAACATATACAACGACATACTAGATTCTGTAAAAAAAGATATTGAAGATGCAAAAGCTTTAATAGAAAGAGCAAATAATGGAGATGCAAATGCTCAGCAATTACTTGAGAAAGCTAAAAATACAGATACATACAAAAACATAACTGCACAGATGTAATATCTACTTAAGTGGATGATTTTTTCTTACAGTTTCTTCTGCAAATTTCTCACTAGCATGAACATACTTAGTTGTTGTATTTAAACTCTCGTGTCCAAGTAGAACTTGCAAAGCAACAGGACTAGCACCTTGTTCAGCAAGATATGTTGCAAAACCGTGCCTCAAACTATGTGCTGAAGTTGGGATTTGAATACCTAGCTTTCTTCTGTAGATAGCTATTCTTTCTTGGAAATAGTTTGTTGAAATTCTTGAATTTGGTTTCCCAGATCGAATTCCTGAAAACGGTACAAAGAGAGCAGGGGAGTCAAATTTATTTAAGTAACCAGTTTCCCTAAACTTCTCAACTAATCTTATATACTTCCTATTCCCCTTATCAAAGATTTCTAAATTCAAATCAGAATTAGTAGAGCTCTCAGATGTTTCACGCTCAGTATCTAATTCTCCAACTGCAGTAATTTCCGTTTCCTTCTCTTTATCTGTAAAAGCATACTTCAACCTAACTTTTAGATAATGATTTAACCAATCCAATGCCCTAGAAGTTAGAAACACAGACCTTTCTTTCTTACCTTTACCAATAATGTACATCTTGCCTTCGGAATTAATTTGCTCAAGATTTAAACTAATCAATTCAGAAATACGCATACCAGTAGCAAAAAGAACCTCCAACATACATCGATTCCTTAAACCAATCCTTTCATCTGTCTCAAACTCAGTTGGACATTCTATCAATCTTACTAAATCATCAAAAGTTGCAACTTTCTTAATTCTTTTTTCAGCTTTCATCATATCTATAGCATCAGGTGGTAAAGGAATATCTAAATCCCAACTAATTCTAAATTTTAAAAAAGATCTCAAAGCAGAAAGCATTCTGTTTATACTTCTAGCATCTAAACCAGACTCTTTCCTTGAAGAACTATTTACTGGATGTTCATACAATCCCAAACCACCATATACCTTACCATACAAAGCACTCAAGAAATCACTCTCAAAGATTTCCTTACCTTTTTTACCAACAGCATCATCTTCCAAAGGACTATTCATACCACTTGAATCTTTCAGAGGCCTTAAATCGCCCCTAGGAGCCTCGGTGCCATTTGTTGTTGATATACCAATACTTTTAGCACATTCATTCCTAATTCTGTCTAAATCTTTAAGATGTTCACCTGCAATTAAGTAACCTTTAAAGGCACTTATATCCTTTTTTGTTACTTTCATAAAATCAACATTCCTAAAATACAAAAAAACTGCAAATATACAAAGATCTCTAGCATAATTAAGAATCGTTTGAGGACTGTAATTGTTATTCTGCAATGACACTAGGTAATCATCCTGATCATCTAACTTAGGAAATTCATTTCTTTTCATACTTTATATTACTACATATTAAAAATTTTAAATATTGGAGTAGGGCAAGTAAAAATTTTACTAGAGAGAAAAGAGAAAGAACAAAAGGAATAGAAAGAGGAATAGAAAGAAAAAAGATTACATATCTTGGATGAAAGAAACATATTTCAGATCATAATAAATTTAGATAAATTCTAAAGATTCAAGAATTCTAGGCAGACCCACCGCA
>JAAZOC010000057.1 GCA_012797935.1 Candidatus Microgenomates bacterium
AGCTACACTACTCTTTATTGGTGTTTTCTTTGAATTTTTAGTAAAGCTTTCAAACAAGACTCTTTTCTTAACAACCTCAGCAGTAAAGAAAGTTGCTATATATATCAAAGAGAATAAAAAGAAAAAAGAAGGAAAAAGAAGAGAGAATCTTGAAAAACGATTTAAGTAATATACTTCCTGTTCTTAAGTTTGTCTGGTAAGCATTGTTGATTAGATTTCTTCCCTTCTAAATCGTGATCATATTCATATCCTTTTCCATATCCTAGTTCTCTCATTAATTTTGTTTCTCCATTTCTTATATTTAAAGGAACAGGTAGATTACCATATTGTTCAATATCTTTTTTTACTAAACCTTCAACTACATATGCAGTATTATCTTTTGGAGCTTTGGATAAATATATAGCTAATTGCATCAAAAATATTTCACATTCAGGCATACCAATCTTTTGACAAGCTTCATATACAGTATTTGCCATAACAATAGCATTGATGTCTGCATTTCCTATATCTTCACTTGCAAATCTTAGCATTCTTCTTGCAACATACAATGGATCCTCTCCAGCACTTAACATCCTTCCTACCCAGTAGCAAGCAGCATCTGGATTCGATGATCTCATTGATTTATGAATTGCCGAGATTATATTAAAATGTTCCTCTCCATTCTTGTCATAATATACAGGTTTCTGTATTGTATCCCTTATGATCTCTTCAGTTAGTTCTTTTTTGTTACTTGATTCTGTTAATGTTATTGCCATTTCCAAAACATTAAGCCCAGATCTAATATCTCCATTTGAAAGATTTGCCATCATATCCAAAGCTTTTTTCTTTACTGTTATTTGAGGAAACTCTTTCTTTGATATTTTTTTAAGTAAATTTGAAATATCTTCTTCAGTTTGTTGTTTAAAAACAAAAACCTTTGCTCTAGAAAGAAGAGCGCTATTTATTGTAAATGAAGGATTCTCTGTAGTAGCACCAATCAATATGACTATACCCTTCTCGACATATGGTAGAAGTGCATCTTGCTGAGCTTTGTTCCATCTGTGAATTTCATCTAAAAAGAGAATTGTTTTCTTACCATACTGTTGATTTGAAAGTGCAATTTTAATTATTTTTCTTAATGTATCTTTACCACTTGTAACAGCTTGGAGCTTGTGGAAATCATAGTAGAGATTTAAGGAGAGAATGTATGCAAGAGTTGTTTTTCCTGTTCCTGGAGGCCCCCAGAATATCATAGAAGGTATTCTACCGCTTTCAAGGAATTTCCTAATTGGTCCATCTTTACCAACCAAATGATCTTGTCCAACAAAATCATCAAGTGTTTTTGGTCTATATTTTGATGCTAATGGTTCGTATATTGGCATATATCTGTATTATACAGTAATGCTGTATAATTGGTTGTTCTCAAAACTAGGAAAGGAGAGATGGATGATGCAAAAAGAGTTTACATCATGGTATTGCTTGGTACTGTTTGTAGCTCTTGTTGCTCTATGGATTTACTGGTTCTTGCCAGTTGCCATAGATTTGTATATGAGGTTGAAAGAAGGAAGAAAAGTGGATTATGCATGGCTTAAGAGTGCCATGGACAAAGTTGTATGCCTTCTTTATGGATATGTAATCGTCTATGCAATCAATTTCCAATTCAAGCTTCTCTAGTCTCTAGAGGGGATTATATGCTTTCATGCAATTATAATCCCCTCAAAGATTCTAATTGATATGAACCCCTGCCCTATAGTATAATCCTTTGTTCTTTAAAAGTTCTACTAATCTCAAAAATTTGGTAGTACTCAATGTGGTTTCATAATATATGAAGTTATATTGGGTTCTACCAGAGGGAGAATATATGGAAAATATTTTTGTATCAGGAGGTGTCTTACTGGTTTTAGGTTTTCTCTTTTTCATCACAGATCCGTGGTTTGGTATTCAGAGGCTTACAATGAAAAAAATATCCGGAAAATGGAGGAAGAAGAAGTGAAAGAAATGAATCTTCTTGTTATCTTCTTTTTTGCAATCTGTCTGAATACAGATTGTGGCATTCTTCTTAAGAAGAAAGAAGGTAGCAACTTACTAGGTATGGTAAAAATCTCTCTTGCTGTTGAAATAATATTGTGGTTTTTAGCTTTTCTTGCATGTGAGGAGGAACTTACATTTCAATTCTATCTTGGAGCTTTGCTTGTTATTTTGGCAACTGCCTCTATTGAAAGATACTTACAAAATGTTAAGGAAATGCTTTGGTCTCCAAAGCTACATTATTTCCTCTTTCTCTCCTCACCAATACTTCTCCTTTTGCTGATATTTACAAATGGATCAGTATTTTTTTAAACAAGATTGGTAGAACCCAAAGAGGGGAATAGTTGAATTATTACATTCTAAAAAAAGATTATTCCCCTCTTCTACCATATATGTAGAGAGGAACATCATTGCTTAGTACAACCATTTTCTCTTTCCCAAGTCCTTTTATTTGATTCTTGTAGCTAAATAGGACGCCACCTTTTTCTATGTAGTTTATTAATTTCTGTCCTAAGATGGAAAGAGTTTTGTCATTCAAATAACAATACACTTTTGTAGCATTTGATATATCTACTTTAAAAATATCTTCAGGAATGAAAAGTATTTCTTTAGCAAAAGGAAATCGTAATATTCTAGAGGTATTTGCCATAATCATCATTATTGGTGAGATATCATATCCTATACATTTACATTGACTCTGTTCGTATGCTTCCAATACTAATCTACCATCTCCACTTCCCAAATCAACAAAGGTATCTGTTTTTTGAAGATTCATTATATTGACTACTTCCTCAAGAATTTCTTTTGGAGTTTTAAAAAGAGGAACTAAGAATGCACTAATTAATAGTGTAAGTATCAGAGAAGAGAAAAGTAGAATTATGATTATTCCAATTGCTAAGGTTATACCGTTTAACATTGTGGTATCATTGATATATTTAGATTATATATATAGATATGATAGATGGTATTTTGCTAATTAACAAGGAGGAAGAAATCACTTCATATGATGTTATTAGAAGGCTAAAAAGATTACTTCCTAAAGGTCAAAAAACAGGTCATGCTGGGACTCTTGATCCTTTTGCTACTGGTCTTTTGGTTATACTTCTTGGACGTGGTACAAAGTTAATGGAAAAATTTCATACCTTAGACAAAGAATATTTGGTAGAAGGTGAATTCGGCTACTCTACTGATACTCAAGATGTTACAGGTAATGTTTTGAAAAGGTGTGAGCATCTTTCTGTAATTTCTAAGGATGAAATTATGAAAGCTATTGAAGAAAATTTACTTGGTAAATTTACTCAAACACCACCTATGTATTCAGCTAAGAAAGTGAATGGGAAGAAAGCATATGACTTAGCCAGAGAAGGTGTTGTAGTTGAATTGAAAGGAAAGGAGATTGAAGTTAAATCTTTTGAAATTATTGAGTATAATTGGCCAAGGGTAAAATTTAGAATACTCTGCTCTACTGGTACATATATTAGGACATTAATTAATGATTTAGGAGATATTCTAGGTTGTGGCGCTACAGCAGTTACTCTTTGTAGAGAAAGAATTGGAGATTTCTCACTACATCTTTCTGTAGATTCTGCTCTTCTTGAAAGCGAAGATTTTGTTGAGAAGATAATAACTTTAGAAAACATTAAACTATGAAAAAGGGAAAACTATATATAGTTGCTACTCCAATTGGTAATATGGCAGATATTACATTCAGAGCAATAGATGTTTTAAAGAATGTAGCTTTTGTTCTAGCTGAAGATACAAGAGAAACAAAAAAGATATTTGATAGATATGATATCTCAACAGTTTTAGTTTCTTACAGGGATCAAAATCACGATATGATGATACAGAAAATTATTGAAAAGTTAGATTTGGGTTTAGATCTAGCACTTGTTTCTGATTGTGGTACTCCTTTAATTTCAGATCCTGGATACAAACTAGTAAGAGATTTAAGAGAGAAAGAATATGAAGTAGTATCAATACCAGGTGCTTCTGCTGTAATTTCTGCATTGTCTGTTAGTGGTTTACCAACAGATAAATTTGTTTTTCTTGGTTTTCTGCCAAAGAGTGATGGAAAAAGAAAATCTCTTTTGAGTAAATACAAAGAATTAGAAGCTTCAATTGTAATCTATGAATCTCCCAATAGAATATTTGAATTACTTGATGTTGTTCTTTCTGAGTTTGGTGATGTTGAGTGTTTCTTAGCAAAAGATATTTCTAAATTAAGAGAAAAATATTTTGATGGAAAGATATCTTTTGTAAAAGAATTGCTTTTAGAGGATGATTTAGAAGAGAATCCACACGGTGAGTGGGTCTGTATTTTTAATCGTTTTGTTTAAAGAATACTCTTTCGTAATTTCTGTCAGTTACCTCTTCTAGATATTTAGGGTCTAAACTTTTTACTTCACTTGCTACTGAAATGATTTCTTTAACATGGAATGGTTCTGCGAATTTCTCTGTAATTTTTTTGTCTTTTCTAACTGATTGAGGTGGTAAGAATGGTCCATCTGTTTCAAATAGGATGTTTTCTTCAGGTACTTTCTTTAAAATTTCCCTAATATTTTCTCCACTATTGTATGTAAGTATTCCATTGAAACCAATACAGAACCCCATATCCAAAATATCTTCAACTAAATCTATTTCTCCTGTATAGCTGTGAAAAGATCCTGTTACTAATCCTTTGCCTTCTTCAGCTATTATTCTCAGAGCATCTTCAACACATAGTTTGCTACCTTGTATATCTCTAGCATGGATACTAAGTGGGAGGTTTAATGCTTTTGCCATCTGAAGTTGTTTTCTAAATGAGATTTTTTGAATCTCTTTCAATTGTTCTTTGATATCTTCAGAAATTTCTTTGTTTAATGACATTTGATAGTAATCCAAGCCTGTTTCTCCAATAGCTACGATTTTTGATTTGTTCTTCAAGATTATCTTCTCTAATTTCTCAATATCTTTCATACTCTTTTCGTAAATGTCCTCGTAAATCCCCTTCTCTATTGTATTCTCCTCAAAATATGATGGATGAAGTCCAAGCGCTAGCTGGACAGTATTTTGAAAGTGAGATGCTATCTCTATGCTATTATCGAAATCTGTAATATCTGTACCTTGGGTTAGAATATATTTCCCATTGTTTTCTCTAAACCTAGATATTATTTCATTAAGGTTTGATTTTAATGGTTCAAGTGCTAAATGTATGTGTGAATCGTGCATAGGTTGATTTTACCACTTAGTATAATTCTGTGGTAGAATACTCGTGTTATGGGAAAAATAGTTCAAAGGAACTGGTTATTAATAATTACGGGGTTGCTTGTAATGTCATCATTCGCTGTACTTTTCTTTACTCTTGATGAAAGATCAAATGCAAATAGATGTACATACGGAGGTATTGTTTACAAGAAGGGTGATTTGGTAAAGAATTACAGAGCAAATGATAATTGTTACTGTAATGGGAGTGACAAAATTCAATGCGAGAATGGTGATGATTTTTCTATCTCCTATTCTACTTTTTCTACAGAAAAACTATCCTTTTCATATATGTATCAGAATTACTTAGAAGTAAATGAACCGGACTATACAAGAGTATTATCTGAAGATGTGAATCATAATGAGGATTCATTAGAGATTGTTTTAGAAAGAGAAACTCTTTGTGGAGAGAATAACTTAGCTCCATCACAGGTTGGTTTTTATGAATTTAGAGATAATTCTTTAATTCTTACAACTATGACAAACAGGGATACTAATTTGTATAGTATGCCATGTATGATATCTAATTCTTTTGTTATTGAAGG
>JAAZOC010000058.1 GCA_012797935.1 Candidatus Microgenomates bacterium
CCCAAAATACAACGATATTCTAATTACAATAAAGAATTTCGATCCATACAGAATTTCTCAAGAAAAAAGCATTTCCCTCTTAACTGCAATAGCTCCTCCTAGAGATAGATATGCTGAATTGGTGCTAGGAGCAACAAGCATAGAAGAATCATTACAAGAGAATCAAATAGTATTAGACATGAAACTTTTGGAAGAATTACAAACAAAAATAACCATTAAAGATATCAATGTAGAAGGACAAATATTTCAAGGCGAATCGTCTAAAACTATGGATAATGGTTTTTGGCATTTTCCAATATCCAAATTTCCAGGAGAGAAGGGGAATGTTGTCATAATTGGTCATAGATACCTTAATCTTCCTCCTGCAAAAAATACTTTTTACAATCTAGACAAGGTAAAGATAGGAGATCATATAGATATCACCCATACAGAGGGTGAATTCACATATATTGTTGTCGAAATAAAAGAAGTAGAACCAAACGACATGACAGTAATAGAACAGAGTGACGATTACAGACTCACATTGATAACTTGCACACCGTTATGGACCTCTGAGAAAAGACTTGCTGTCATTGCCAAACTAGACAAACTATACAAAAAAGTGTAGACTAACAAGACATTTTAAATAATAACAAAACAACAATGGAAAAGTTCTACGAGAGAAAAGATATCAACAAAAGTACCATCGAAATTAAAATTACAATCCCAAAAGATAGCTTCAAGAAATCATACGAAGCCCTTCTAGAAGAAGAGTTGAAGAAAGCTGATATCAAAGGATTTAGAAAAGGAAAAGTACCTGCAAATTTGGTAGAACCAGAGATAAGTGAGACAGTAAAAATAAAAACATTTGAGAAATTAGTTCCTTTGTATGTAACAACAGCACTTCAGAAAGAAGATCTTTCACCAATTGCACCTCCTGTATACAAGAATTTCCCAGATTTTTCTAAGGACGAAGACTTAGTATTCAGTATGGATATAACAATTATGCCAGAGTTCAAATTAGGTAACTTGAAAAAGATTAAGGTAGAGAATGCAGAAGCAAAGATCTCAGAGAAAGAAGTAAACGAAGCATTAGAGAGTGTATTGAAAAATAATAATGATACAAAAGCAAAAGAAATAAATGATGCATGGGCAAAAGAGATAGTCGAGAAATTAGGAATCAAAGATGTTAAGGATTTGAAAGGATTAAAAGAGTATGTAAAAGATACTTTGAAAAAACAAAAAGAGCATATTCTTTTGCACAAAAGAGAAGATGATGCTTTTGAACAAGCAATAAAGATTTCCGAAATTGAAGTTCCAGAGAGTGCTATTAAATACGAAGCAGAAGAAAGAGAGAGAGCATTTGCACACGATATGAGTCACAAGGGTATTAAGGTTGAAGATTTCTTAAAAGCAAACAATATAACAATAGAAAAGATGAGAGAACTTTGGTTAAAGGATGCAAAACAAGCACTTGAGAGTGATGTATTCTTAAAACTCTATGCTAAAGAAAAAGGATTGAAACTTACTGACAAAGAATTAGAAGAAAAAATTGAGGAGATAAAAAAGAATGCTCCAAAAGATACAGATCCTAAGATATTTGAGAATGAAGAATGGAAAGAATATATAAGAAAGATCAACGAGAAAGAGGATGCCTTTAAAACATTTGTTAAAGAAGTCTTAGGGGAATAAATTATTACCTTTTAGAGATGAATTTAATACCAACAGTAATTGAGAAAGAGAGAGGTGGAGAAAGAGCATACGATATATATTCGAGACTTTTAAAGGATAGAATCATATTTGTAAGTGGTGAGATAGAAACAAATATGTCCAATACAGTAGTAGCTCAACTACTTTTCCTAGAGAAAGAAGATCCAAATGCAGACATTGAGATGTTCATAAACTCTCCAGGCGGAGAGGTATCAGCAGGTATGGCAATCATCGATACAATGAATTTCATCAAGTGCAATGTTTCTACAATAGCCGTTGGCCTTGCTGCTTCAATGGGAACTATACTCTTAGCAAATGGTAAGAAAGGTAAAAGATTTGCATTACCAAATAGCAAGATTCATATTCATCAGCCATTAGGAGGAGCTAGAGGACAAGCTAGTGACATTGCCATAGAAGCAGAAGACATATTAAAGACCAGAGAGATTCTTTACAAAATGCTCTCAGATAATACTGGTCAACCAATGAAACAAATAGAAAAAGATGCAGATAGAGATAAGTACTTTACTGCAAAAGAAGCAAAGGAGTATGGATTAATTGATAAGATAATTACGAAAAGATAAATGTCAGTTGAATCTGAAGAGAAACCCTCATACAAGGATTTTACAAATAGATATTTTGAATTAGCTACATTAGTAAACAATCTAAAAGATTTTTTAGATGCAGAGAATAAACTTCCACAAATAGCAAAAGAATTACTTTCTATGTTACCTGAGAATGTTCAAGCATTAATCGTAAATAACACAATTTTTGCAGAGAGGGAAGTAGAGAATGATCAAGATTCAGAGATCTGGGATTTAGAGAAAGTAAATGAATACCTACTATCAGAAGCAAGTAAGTTAACTGATTACAACGAGGAATTGCAATCTCTTGAACCTCCATATTTGCAATACGAAAAATACGAGAGAGAAGAAGCATACTTAAACTTCATAAAAAGCCTTGCTAATTCTCAGGGTATAAAAATCAATTAAATTTTTATTTTTTTAATATGTTTGATGATTTAACAGGTGTTGAAGACGAGAAAAAGCAAGAGGCATTGAATGTGATACTTTTTAATATCAGACAAATGTTTAGTCATGGTATAGAAGGAGATATTGTATCTGAAACAATATCAGATATCTCTTTGAAGGATGTTGATCGTTTTCTTTTTAAAATAGCTAATGATCAAGATACTAAGATAAAACTTTTAAGAGTAAGATCTTCATGCATTGAAGATCCTATGATCATTGATTCCCTCTTTGACTATGTTCGTATAGAACCTACGTTTAATAAGCATGCTAAACAGATGATATATTTCTTAGAGAGTTCTGATTTTGCAATAGGTTTAATTCCAGTAGATGAGGGTAGAGGAGATATTAGAATACATATAGAACCGTTAGAATGCTATCCTGATTTTGTAACAGAGATATACAATGATTTGGACAAGAAAAAAGGATTAGATAGTATAAAGTTTATTAAGCTTCAATAGTATCTATACTTTTCATACTTTTTACTAGGAATTCAGATATTCTATTTCTAACTTGATCTATATCTTCTACCTTACTAGATGCAGTATATACAGTGATTTCAAAGAGTTCTTCGTTCGTTGTATCTAACCAGTATCCTGATTTGTAAAGGAAAAGCATTAGAGCAAATATTCCCATTCTTTTGTTCCCATCTTCAAATGGATGATTTTTAATACATAGGTAATAGAGCATAGTCGCTTTATCTACAATAGTAGGATAGAGTTCATTTCCATCAATTGATTGGAATGGTTGTGTAATTGAGCTCTCTAATTTGCCCATGTTAATAACTTTGTATCCAGGTTCTACATGTGCTTCTTCTTTCATTTGTTGTGCAAATAATTGAGCAAGATATTCTAGTTCTTGTGTTGATATTCTTGTATCCATATTATGCATTTTGGAGTTTAAATAGGGCTTGTTTGTATTTGTCTAGTGTCTTTTTGTAGAAGATTTTTAGATTTGTTTTTTGTTGTTCTGTTAGTTGATCCATATTTAGATTATACATAATTGTTGAAAAAAGAGGATAGAAAGAATAAAATAGGGTATTAGATGGACGATTAGCTCAGCTGGTTAGAGCACTACATTGACATTGTAGGGGTCACTGGTTCGATTCCGGTATCGTCCACCATTTCCCTTATATCCTTGTCCTATTTATTTTCTTCCTATCTTGATGTTGATCTATATGTTTTACATAATATCCATCAACTCTCTTTCTATAATCTAAACCATTAGTTTTAAAATATTGAAATATTTCTAAATAGTATTCTGAGGAAATATCTGAAGGTACAATATATCCATTTCTTTTCAATTGATTTCTAATATATCTTAATTGATTAAATGTAAAAAGTTTTTTTAATGTATCTAATACATTACTATTCATCTGATTAAAGATATATGTGATAAAGTC
>JAAZOC010000059.1 GCA_012797935.1 Candidatus Microgenomates bacterium
ACTCTTCTGTTTCTTCAGAATCTTTAGATTCTTTAGTATCTTTAGAATCCTTAGAATCTTCTTTTTGAGTATCGCTTCCAGAAGACAATGAACCCAATTCTTTACTTATCTGATTATATATTTCTAAAGATGTACTTCCTTGTACTTCTAATATTTTCTTTGCTGCTTTTAGATATGATTCATACACAACTAGATTCCCCATATCTTTGTTTAAATCACCAGCTAAGAGTATTGAAGGAACATGTTGAGGATTTAAGCTTAAAGCTTTTGTTAGAGCACTAAGAGCAGCATCCTTTTCAGATTTAATAACATATACCTGAGCTTTACTGTAGTAAAGTTCATAATTTGAAGGGTTAGATTCTATAGCTTTATCCAAAGAATAGATTGCATCTGCTACATAATCATAGAAACCCATACCTATCAACCCCATATAGACTCTAGTACTCGCTTCCCAATTTGCGTAAACTGAAGAAGATAAATCGATACTCTTTCTAACAGAATCAATAGTATAGTTCTTCCACATACCAACATCCTTAATTATTTGATCCTTACTATCCCCATCTTCTATATTTGAATATTTCTCTGCTGAAATTCCAATCCTTTCCAAGTACATTAAACCCTTCTTTCTATTTAAATATGGATTATCTTTGTCAAAATCAACAGCCTTCCCATACAAAGCTGACATATTATTTGTAAATTCCTCCCTTTGCTCCAATGTTGGATATACATCACCTTCATACTTCCTATTCTCCTCAATGTAATATGCCTCAGCTTTTAGTGCATACATAGAAGCAATACCTTTTGACATCCAGAAACCAAATATAACTAGAGAAATAATTCCAACTACTGCGGAAAGAAGAATATTCAAATTCTTAAAATTATTACCACTTCCTGATTCAGTATCCATACTTGCTGTCCAAAGTTTTAATACAAACCTATCTGCAGTTCCTCTGTTAAGAACATCTCTAATTACACTTCTAAATGAAATCATCAGTAGAAGAATTAAAGATATGATTACAAAATATGGAGAGAAGAATGAAGCTACAAATATCAAAGACATTACAGTATCAATAATTATTAAAAACCACATAGTTTCAGTACTTCCATACTGCTTTAATTTCAAGAAATCTATAACTATCGACTTGAAAAGTAAGAAACCAAATATTCCCCAAGAAATTAACCAGAATAATCCACCATTTGGCAATTGAGTTAAGATCTCATTCCCAGAATAGTAGAAATTTACACTATTAAATGAAACCAGTGATGTGCTTACAGGCTTGAAAAGATTGTAAGAAATTGAATATGTATCAGTGCCAAAACCAAACAATCCACTTGAGAAAGAGTTTACAAATACAGATGAAGCTATGCTCCATGAAAGATCTAAACCTAAAGAAACTTGTGCAATTATATTTATACTGCTAGGTATAACTAAACCTCTTACAGCAGGAATTTGTAAAAGAATAAATGGTATCAATATAGCAAGAGATACAATAACAAAAAACAAAAATATATTTTTTGATTGCGATTCCTGTAATTTAATTTTCTTAAAGACAAGATACGAAAGAATTCCTAATGTAAGAACAAGAGATACTACCAATCCCATTCCAACATTTATTGAGAATAACCATATATTGATAACTGAAAGTACCAAGGAAACAATAGAGAGTATCATCACATATTTCTCTTTTTTTGATATTGTGTATCCACCTAACACACCAAGTGAGAAAAGGATTGATATTGCATTTACTAAAACATGAAGTTTGGAAGATCTAAATAATGGCAAACCAACTTGGCTTAATTCTTTATACACAGGTACAAATCCCCATACATTTACACCAAGGAATGACAAAATACTCAGTATATTGTTAAGTATCATCCCACTAATAAAAAAGAGTATTCCTGTTTTAATATCATCTTCATTTTTGATGAATAACCTAACAGAGAATGATAGTAAGACTAATGAAAGAAAGACAACTAATCCTCCTCCTAGTTTTCCATCTATTCCCCATAAACTTGTATTCATATCCTTTGAGAATATAGTTGAGAGCAAAAGGGAAAGAATGAGAAGAAATATTCCTGCATCGGAAGAGCTTTTCAAAACACTTAGTTTTCCTTCTAAAAAGATTCTTAGTATTTCAAGACCAATGATTATTGATGAAAAAGAAAGTATAACAATCGACATTCCTCTTTCTGTCCAATCCCAAGAGAAAGGAAGAATAGACATTGGTAATACAAAAAGCAATGCATAGAAAAGATATTTTTGTATTTGAGGAATAGTTACTTTTTTTGGATGACGGTTAGAGGTGGGCAATACTTCCATAGTAAGTAAGATAGAAAAATGTTAATCAAATAATCCTACCATAAATAAAAAGGGAGACCAACAGTCTCCCTTAATATCAAGAAACAAAAGAATTAATCTACAACTTCTCCCTCTTTTACTTCCTCATCTTTCTTTTCTTCCTTCTCATCACTCTTTGTTCCTTCCTTTGCAGAAGATTCTTGAGAAGCTTTTTCATACATTTTCTTTCCTACTTCTTGCATAACTTTCATTAGTTCATCAGATTTTTTCTCAACTTCTTCTTCATCAAAATCGTCTTTCTCTATTAACTTTTTAAGCTCCTCTGATTTCTTCTCCATATCTTCCTTATCAGAATCATCTATCTTGTCTTTATTTTCACTGATTAACTTCTCAACATTAAAACAAAGAGAGTCGGCATTATTTCTTTTTTCTGCTCTTGATCTCTTCTTTTTGTCTTCTTCTGCATTCTTCTCGGCTTCTTCTACCATTCTTTCAATTTCATCATCTTTCAAACCAGTTGATGCTGTAATTGTAATCTTTTGTTCTTTCTTTGTAGCAAGATCAACTGCTTTTACATTTAAGATACCATTAGCATCAATTGAGAATGAGACTTCAATCTGAGGAACTCCTCTTGGAGCTGTTGGAATTCCATCTAGAACAAATCTTCCAAGAGTTTTATTATCAGATGCCATTTCTCTTTCTCCTTGAAGTATATGGATTTCTACAGCAGGTTGATTATCAGCAGCTGTTGAAAATATTTGTTTCTTTTCTACAGGTATAGTTGTATTTCTTTCAATAAGTTTTGTCATAACTCCACCAAGAGTTTCCAAACCTAAAGAAAGAGGTGTTACATCTAACAAAGTGATATCTTTAACATCACCACCAAGAACACCACCTTGAATTGCAGCACCAAGACCTACAACTTCATCAGGATTTACACCTTTATTTGCTTCTTTTCCAAAGAAATCTTCAACTTTCTTCTGGACTGCTGGCATTCTAGACATACCACCAACTAAAAGAACTTGGTCGATATCTTCCTTTGAAAGCTTTGCATCCTTTAATGCTTTCTCACATGGTTTAATAGTTTTATCTATTAATTCCATAACTAATTTTTCTAATTCAGATCTAGTTATTTTTTCTCTCAAATGTTTTGGCCCTTTATCAGAAGCTGTAATGTAAGGAATATTTATCTCTGTTTCCTCAGATGAAGAAAGCTCTATCTTTGCTTTCTCAGCTGCTTCCCTCAATCTTTGTAATGCAGTTCTGTCATCCCTTAGATCTATTCCTTCTTTGTTTTTAAATTGATCTGCTAAATAGTCAATTATCTTTTGGTCAAAGTCATCACCACCAAGATGTGTATCACCATTAGTTGATAACACTTCAAATACTCCATCTCCCATTTCAAGAATTGAGATATCAAATGTACCACCTCCTAAATCGAAGATAGCTACTTTTTCATCTTTTCCTTTATCTACACCATATGCCAAAGCTGCTGCAGTTGGTTCGTTAACAATTCTTTTAACTTCCAATCCTGCAATTTTTCCAGCATCTTTCGTTGCCTGTCTTTGAGAGTCATCAAAATATGCAGGAACAGTAATAACTGCTTCCTTAACTTCTTCACCTAAGAAATCTTCTGCATCTTTCTTCATTTTAGAAAGAACTTTTGCAGATACTTCTTGTGGTGTGAACCATTTATCTCCCATTTTTACTTCAATACCACCATTTGAAGATTTTCTCATTTCAAATGGTAAAAGTTTTTTGTCTTTCTCAACCTCAGGATCATCCCATGATCTACCAATTAATCTTTTTACAGAGTAAATAGTACCTTCTGGATTCATTACTGCTTGATTCTTTGCAGGAGTTCCAACTAGAACCTCTCCTTTTTCATCAACAGCAACAACAGAAGGGGTTAATCTTCCACCTTGAGAGTTAGAAATAACTGTTGGTTTTCCTCCTTCCATGAAAGCCATGACGGAGTTTGTTGTTCCCAAATCTATTCCTATTATTTTTGACATAATGTTTGTATTAAAAAATTAAATCTACTTTGAAACTACAACCCTTGCAGGTCGTATTACGATATCATCTAGAAAATACCCTGGCTGCAACACATCAATGATCTCACCCTTGTTACTACCTTCAACTGCTGCTATTGCTTCGTGTTTCTCATTGTTAAACATTTCTCCTTTTTCAGGGATATATTGTTTGAGACCAATACTTGCGAAACTTTTATATATTGATTCAACTGTAGCTAAGATACCATCTAACCAAGCCTTCCCTTTCTCATCCAAAACAATATCTTTACTACTTAAGATTGCCATCATCAATCCATCTAAAGAAGGTAAAGTTTCTTGGAAAAGACTTTTCTTCATTTGTAATATTCTCAATTTTTCTCTTTTCTCAGAATTTGCTAACAAATTATGATAGTCAGCTAGTGCTCTTTTCAATTGTTCCTGAACTAGTAATTTCTCATCTTCAACTTTATCTATTGCCAAAGCTAACTCTTCAATCTTTTGTTCCAATTCTTGAGAATTAATATTTTGAGCTTTTAAATTTTCTTCACTATTTTTATCTTTCTTCATCATTATGAATATTTAAATTATCTCCATCCTGCAGTAGAAGCTTGTAGTGCTTCTCTTACCTCATTAAGAGCTGGAATCACATTGGAGTAATCCATTCTCTTAGACCCTAAAACTCCAACATATGCTTGGTTCTTTTCCCAGAAAGGAATCTTTGTAAATGCGATTGCACATTCTGACATATTATTTATTCCAGATTCTCTACCAATTAGTAATGAAACTCCAGAGCTTGAATATTTCTCTACCAAATTTCTCAAAAATGTATCATCTTCCAAAATATTTAAAACTGTCTCCATTCTTTCTATTGATCTAAATTCAGAATATTTAAGAATATTTGAAAGACCATAGAATCGAATATCATCATCTAATATTATGAATACCAATGATTCAGTTTCTTTAGCTAATATAGAAAGGATAGATTTAACAACAGTATCCTTCGCAAACCGATCTCTAAATATACCTTGACGAATTTCAACTGTAACAAGAGGATTCAATCTACCATTTTCTAGTATATTTGAGACATACAATCTTAAAGCTTGGTCTGTTGGTAATCTACCAGAGGATATGTGACTTTTTTCTAACAATCCTAATCTCATGAGTTTAACCATTTCATTTCTAATGGTTGCAGAACTTACACCCATATGATATTTCTCCACTAAAGACAAAGATCCAACTTCGTCAGCCTCTTCCATAAACTCTTTTATTATTGCCATCAAGATACTTTTTTGTCTTTCTGTAATATCCATATTAGCAGAGTGTAAGATTATTTGCTAAGTATATTGTATATACACTGCTCATGTCAAATCCTTTTTTATATCAATTTAGATGTTGCTCAGTACCAATTTTTCTGATATACTCCTACTCGTTATGGAAAAAATACTATTTGAAAAAAGAGATTTGAACGACAAGAAGAACAAGATTCTTCTCAAAGAAGGTAAAACTCCTGCAGTTGTTTACAATTCAAAAAGAGAATCAAGAAATATAATGATTGAATCTCATATTGCAGGTAAAATATTGAGAGAGGCTACTTCTACTACAATCCTTGATGCAGAATTTGATTCAAAAAATATGAAGGTCGTTGTTAAAGAGATTGATATGAATCCAATAACAGAAGAGATTAGACACATTGCATTTTTCGAAATTGATGAGAACAAGGAAGTTGTATTTACAATTCCATTCAAGATTATTGGTATTTCTCCAGCAGTTAAGAATAATCTTGGTGTAATGGTTGAGGTTATGAACTCTATTGATGTTAAGTGTAAAGTTGCTGATTTGGTACCATTTATTGAAATTGATATTGCATCATTAGAGCACCCAGGACAGTCTATCTCTATAAATGATCTTAAGATTCCAGAGGGTATTTCTCTTGTAAATGAAGATTTAAGAAATTCTACAGTTGTTACAGTAACTGAATTACAAGAAGAAGAGAAAACAACTGCTACAACAGAAGTAGCTGAAGGAGAAGCTACAACATCTACTGAAGAGACTCCTGCTGAATAGCTATATTATACTAAACAGTAATTATCATATATAATCGCATATGATAAGTGTCATCATAACATCATTCAAAGAGCCCAACACGATAGGAAGATGTATTTCTAGTATTGCTAAGAGGAAATATTCAGGTATACAATCACCATTTGAAATTATTCAGGTCTCTCCTGATACTCTTACATTGAAACAAGGTAAGAAAGAAGCTCAAAAATTAAAACTTTCCAAAAAACAGTACATACAAGTTAAAGATCCTAAAAGAGGAAAACCGTATGCTTTGAAGATGGCCATTAGGAAGGCTAAAGGAGATATCATTATCTTTACAGACGGAGATACATATTTTGATTACAATGCAGTGAGGGAATTAGTTAAACCATTTGAGGCAGAGAATGTTGGTGGAGTTAGTGGAAGACCGGTTTCTAGTGACGAGAGAGATAACAAATATGGATATTGGGGGCATCTACTTTCTGATTCAGCTCATGACAAAAGAAGTAAAGCAATAAATAGTGGAAAATTCTTCCCTATGAGCGGATATATTATGGCTATGAGAAAGACAGATTTAAAGATACCTAGAAATGTACTTTCTGATGATGCTTTTATTTCATACAGCATAAGAAATATGGGAATGGATATAGCATATGCACCTAAGGCTATCTGTTATGTTAAATATCCAACAAATTTCAAAGACTACCTTAAACAAAAAGCTAGATCACTTGGAGGTTTTTCTCAATTAAAGAAGTTAGGAATATTCAAGAGAGACAAACAATCAAGAAGTTTCTTCATTGAATTAAAATATACATTCTTTGTCTTAAAGTATGCTAAAAACATTAGGGAATTCTATTGGTCTCTTCTACTTTTTCCAGTAAGATTAATAACTTGGTTAGTGATCTTCTGGGAGCAAGGGATATTAAGAAAAGATATGCCAAAGGACGGTTGGGAAAGAATAGAGAGTACAAAATAAAAGAGCCCCATTTAGAGGCTCTCAAATTACTAGTAATAAACTTCAGATTACCATCTAAAATGTGCAAATGCTTTATTAGCTTCTGCCATTCTTTCAGTATCAAGTTTCTTCTTCAATGCATCACCCTCTCCATTGTATGCACTTACTAATTCACCCATAAGAACTCTATCAAAAGATTTTCCAGATTTCTTTCTACAAACATCTATAATCCATCTTACTGCCAATGTTTCCTGTCTTCTAGGAGATACAGGCATAGGGACTTGATAGTTAGCTCCACCTACTCTTCTAGCTTTTATTTCTAGAGAAGGTCTAACATTATCAATTGCTTTATTTATGAATAAATTAACATCTTTCTCTTTTACATTTTCTGCTCCACTTTCAATAGCTGAATATACTAATTCCTCTGCAACTGTCTTTTTACCATCTTGCATAACTTTGTTAATCAATCTAGCAATTATTGGATTTCCATATTTGCCATCAATCTTTTGTGTTCTTCTTTTTGCTCTTTTTCCTCTCATAATTCAATATTATTAATTAAAACTACTCAGCAGCATCCTCTTTCTTTACTCCGTATTTGGATCTTGCTTTCTTTCTTCCTTTTACACCTGCAGTATCATATTTACCTCTTACAACGATGTATTTAACACCTGGTAAGTCTCTCTTTCTTCCTGCTTTCAACAAGACAACAGAGTGCTCCTGAAGGTTATGACCTTCTCCAGGAATATATGCTGTGACTTCCATTCCATTAGACATTCTTACTCTAGCAACTTTTCTAAGAGCAGAGTTTGGTTTCTTAGGTGTCATTGTTTTAACCTGTAAACATACTCCTCTCTTGAAAGGATTTGCTAGCTTTTTGTATCTGTTCTTCAAAGGATTGAAGTCCTTTGCTAACTGGATATGCTTTGTCTTTTGGACTTTTGCTTTTCTAGGTTTTCTTACTAATTGGTTTATTGTCGGCATGGTCTGTATTATATATCAAAATCAATTAAATTTTAAGCTCATCAAGCTTACTTATATCATCTACTCTTGCACCTTCTCCAACTGGTATAGGTCTTCCAATGATGACATTCTCTTTCATACCTCTCAAGTAATCAGTCTTACCTAATATTGCTACACTTGTAAGAACTCTTACTTGCTCTTGGAATGAGATAGAAGAAAGGAAGCTCTCTGTATTGAGTGATGATGTCTTAATACCAAAGAGTTTAGGAATTACTAAAGCTTTGTTCTTTCCTTCTGCTAATAGTAATTGATTCTTTGCTTCTGCAAGATGTCTATTAACAATTGAACCAACTAGGTAATCAGAGTCACCTGACTCTACAACTCTACCTAATCTCATCATTTGTCTAAGTATAACTTCGATATGTAGGTCATCGATAGTTACACCCTGCTCATTGAACACCTTCTGAACTTCATCAAGGACATACTTTTGAGCTACAATAGGATCGGTTACCTCTGCTAATTTCTTTGGATCTACAGAACCTTCTGTTATTTGAGTTCCAGCTTTTATCAAAGCTCCATCCTCAACAAGAACAGATATTCCTGGTAATACAGAAATTATTTCTTCAGCTTTTACCTTACCTTGAATTGTAAGGATACCGCCCTCTATTGTTACTTTTCCATCAAATGGTGCCTGCTTTTCATTCTCATCTCCATCTACAAACATAACCTGACCTGACTTTACATCTTGAGAATCCTCTACTAGTAATTTCTTTGCTTTTGATACAACATAGTATCTTGCCATATTCTTCTCACCAACAATACTTACAACTGAAGAATCATCCTCTGATGTTTCGATATGAACCTTACCATCAATAGATGCAATCTCAGCTTCAGCTTTTGGTTTTCTAGCTTCAAATAGTTCTTCAATTCTTGGTAAACCTTGAGTGATATCAACCTTTGCAACACCTCCCTTATGGAATGTCTGCATAGTCATCTGAGTTCCTGGTTCTCCAATTGATTGAGCTGCAATAACACCAACACCTCTACCCATTTCAATCTCTTTATTGTTTTCAAGATTTAATCCATAACATTTCTTACACATTCCAAGTGGCGCTTCACAAAGCAATGGAGATCTAACAAATATCTCTTCCAATCCTGCTTTATCAATTTCATCAACTTTTTCCTGTGTTAATGTTTCGTTCTTTTCAGCAATTATCTTGTCTCCAACTTTTACATCCTGTGCAAGAACTCTTCCAAAGATTCTATCTTTGAAATCAATTCTTCTATCATCACTTCTATTGATTACTAGACCTTCTCCTTCGTATCCACAATCATCAGTTCTAATAATTACATCATGAGCTACATCTACAAGTTTTCTTGTTAAGTAACCAGATGAAGATGTTTTTAAGGATCTATCTGCAATACCTTTTCTACCACCATTAGCAGCAACAAAGTATTCAAATGCACTTAAACCATCTCTGTAGTTACTCTTAATAGGCATTGGTACCCAGTTTCCTCTTGAGTCTCTAACAACACCCTTAATTGTAAGAACCTGTCTTGCCTGAATCTTACCTCCATTACCACCTGATTCAACCATTTGGTAAATAGAGTTACTCTTATCCAATTTCTCCCATGCTTTGTCTGCAAGATCTGTAGCAAAGTCATCCCACATATTTGTAGAGATATTGATCTTCTCTGCTTTTGTCATCAAACCTTGTAAGTAGTTTTCTTGTAATTGTTCATCTTTCTCTTCCATCTTTTTGATTTCAGCCTTAAGATCGAAGTCTACATCACAATCTGCCATAGCAAATGAGAATGCTAAATCTGTTGCATATTTGAATCCTAATAACTTCATATTATCTAAGATCTCAACAACAACATCTAACTCTCTTGTATTCTTAATTTGATCAATAATCTTCTTAATAGTTTTGTTTCCAACTTGTTCATTTATGAATGCATAGTCTTCAGGAAGTATTTCATTAAAGATTACTCTTCCAACTGAAGTATGAACTGTTTCTCCTTTTACTTTTACGATTATTTCTTCAGATAT
>JAAZOC010000060.1 GCA_012797935.1 Candidatus Microgenomates bacterium
AGAATACTCTCTTAAATCCAAGGATTGGCAATAATCTCTGGGTTTTTGGAAGTCTGATGGGAACCTGCTACAAACACAGGGTTCTACTCGCTGTAGACACTTCAGAAACAGGTCAAACAAACTTTGCTCTGGAGAAGCTCATACTTCTTGATGCCATCAAGAATTTGAACTTCTACCTCATTGAGATAGAGCATCCTACTGATAATCAGTTGATGCAAGCAGTATCTCTTTTCAAAAATCATAGAAAGGGTGAAGAAATTTACACTCCAAGCAGAGAGGAGATCTCATACCTTCTAAAAAAGGAAGGATATGTAGATGAAAGACACTTCTGCAAGGTAAACAGGGAAGATATGGAGAATGGAATTACTCTAAATATCTTGGATGACGATCCTGTTGAAATCCTTGAATTCCTTTTGCAGGGGACTTCCTCTGGTTTTAATTATGCAAAAAAGGAAATTGAATCCAGAAAGGAGATCTCTTTTGAGCCTGTTCCTGCCAAAGGAAAAGGATTTACATACCTTAAGATCAATGCCGTTTCTGAGATAAAAGAATAAAAACATAACTGACTTAAACCAGGGGGACACATATGTGTCAACACAGTGTCCTCTTGGGTAAGTCAAAACACAACTAGAACAATTTCCTGTCCTATAGTATAATATACTGATCATTAACAAGTCAGTAATACAAGGTCTTTGAACCTTTTGTAATCAAATCCCTAAGTAGAAATTCTCTAGAAGGAGAGAATCATGAACAATCTTTACATGTTGAACCGCTTGGCAAAGGAGATTGGAAAATTTCTTCCATTCCCTGTTTTCTTCACCATCGGAGATATTAAAAGCAAAGATATGTATAGCAGTTGGCTAGACAAGATTGGAGGAGTTACAAATCGAATCAATTGGGATGTAGACAATCTCCAATTACAGAAGTATGCAGAAGAATCTGGGAAAGAAGATGTCTATGGAAAGAAAGGAGGAACTGTCTCTGATAACATATTAGTTGCATTCAGAAGCAACATTTCTCCGGCAGTGAATTTTGTCTTCGAACAACTGTTCGTTTGGAGTTTAATTTCTCCACTACAATTCCATCACTTTGGACAAAGCTATCGATTTACGAAACAGATGCAAGAAGCAATTCAAAAAGACGAGGAAAGGTTTGGAACAAACAGGATCTACCCTCGTTCTATGCCGGAACACTGCTTCGTACCCAATATGACAGGAGAATATTTCAGTGAGCATGTTTACGAGAGTAGCATTAATTCAAAGAGCTATCATGTTGAGTTTTGCTATTCTAAACCAGAGGATGTTGTCAAGTTTGTGATGGACTCCTTGCCGGCAAAAGCTCTTGGTATTGGATCATGCTCCAATTCAGAAGGATCAATTTCCATCTATACCCCTTGTCCCGACAGGAACTACAATTTCAGATTTAAAATTGCACCTGTCTGGCGAGACCCTAGAACATTGTAAAATGTATTACTGACTTAAACCAAGGGGACACATATGTGTCAACACAGTGTCCTCTTGGGAAAGTCAAAATTCCCCCTATAATAAAAATCATTGCTATTTAAACACTTTACCCATATTATTGTACATATAATATATTTTTAGGAAACAAAATTATGAGAACATTCTCAAGCAATCGATTTACAGGAAGAAGAAATAGCGGTGGATTTGGGGGTGGAATATCAGAAAGACCAACTATGTTTGATGCTGTATGTGACAAATGCGGTAAGGATTGTAAAGTACCATTCAGACCATCCGGAGACAAACCTGTATACTGCAGTGATTGTTTTGAGAGAGAAGGAAATGGTGATTCAAGAGGATCAAGAAGCTTTGGTAGATCTGAAAGAAGAAATGATTTTGGTAGATCAAGCGAAAAACAAATGTTCCATGCTGTATGTGATAAATGTGGAAATGATTGTGAAGTACCTTTTAGACCAAGTTCTGATAAACCAATCTACTGTAGCAAATGTTTTGAAAGTGTAGATCCAAGAAAAGATGATAGAAGATCTGGTGGGAATGATAATGGACAATTGAAAGCTCAATTAGAGGGTATTAATGAGAAATTAGACAGATTAATAACTCTACTCTCTCCAAAAGAGAAAGCCGTAAAGAAAGAGAAAAAGGAAGAAAAGACTGTAACTAAAAAGAAAGTTGCCAAAGTCTTGAAAAAAGAGGTTCTACCTCCACTCTAGTATCAATTTAAGGTATAATCACTTCAATGAAGACCGATTTTAAATCTCTTAAAGAGATACATGAATACTATGCTGTAAATAACAGCTGTGAATTAAAGAAAAGTGCAACTCAACCAGTATACGAAATCATCCCTCCCTCTTCTGGCATTCTTTTCATAGGAGAAGCACCAGGGAAAAATGAAGATTTACAGGGGAGACCATTTGTTGGTGCTGCTGGTAAATTCCTAAATGAATTATTGAATACAATCGGATATACAAGAGATGATGTATATGTGACAAATGTTGTTAAATACAGACCTCCTGAAAACAGAGATCCAAGTGATGAAGAAAAAGATTCTTGCAGAGTATGGTTAAATGCAGAGCTATTATTCATAAAACCAAAAGTAATTGTTACTCTTGGGAGGCATGCCCTTGGTAGATTTGTACCTAATGTGAGCATATCTATATCTCATGGTGAAATGTTTGAACATCCAACGGGCATCCCAGTATTTGCTATGTATCATCCAGCTGCAGCTTTGTACAATCCAAACTTAAGAAAAGATTTAGCTAATGATTTTGCAAAACTCAAAAGCTTTCTTGATACAGAAAAACAACCAACTGAGAAGAGTAAAACTATCGATGATATCTTAAAATTATAATTACAAAATCTGAACTTACCAATTGGAACATTCGTAAATATAGCAACAGTAATAGTAGGAAGTGGTATAGGTCTTTTCATTAGAGAGAAGTTACCAGAAAAATACAAGAAGATAATCTTTCAAGGAATAGGACTTTTTACAATAGCACTTGGACTTTCAATGGTATTACCAATACCAAATCCCTTAATCATAATATTTTCAGTACTCATTGGTGGCCTAATTGGAGTATTCCTTAACATAGAAGAAAGACTTGATAATCTTTCTACTGTAATAAAAAAGAAACTAAAGTTAAAAGATTCTCAATTCAATGAAGGTTTGATATCTGCATTCCTCATATTCTGTATTGGCTCTATGACAATATTAGGAGCAATAAATGAAGGAATCAAAGGAGACAATAGTTTACTAATTACGAAATCTGTATTAGATGGCTTTACTTCAATTGCACTCTCTTCTACTTTTGGTATAGGTGTAATGTTCTCTGCAATACCAATGTTAATCTTCCAAGGTGGATTAACAGTATTAGCATCATTCCTAGGAGATTTCTTTACAGAATCATTAATCCAATATATGGCATGCACAGGGGGTATCCTAATAGTTGGAATAGGTATCAATTTACTTGAAATAAAGAAGATCTCTGTTCTCAATCTACTTCCATCATTAGTAATTGTAGTAATACTCTTCCTACTTTTTGTCTAAATGATCCCAGCCTTCATCGTAGAAGATTTTTTCAACTCCTGTTTCGTAGTTATTACATAACTCAGATTCCTTAAACCATATTTTTAATTCTCTTTCTGCATTCTCAACAGAATCTGATGCATGTAACATAGTTCTGGTAGATCTTGAGATATAGTCTGCTAAAGTATATGTATCTAAAGAATAATCATCCCTAATTGTACCGATATCACTATCTGCTGGACTTGCACTTCCAAGAACTTTTCTAACCTGTGTAATAACACCCAATCCTTCCAAAACCATAGCTAGTATCGGGCCACAAGTTAGATAATCAATATTCCTTTGTCTAATTATCTTTCCTCTTTCCAATGAATTCCAATTTTTAACATCCTCGCCTCTTGCCTCTGCACCCTTCTTTGCTTTCTCACCTGTTTCAATTAAATATGATTCCTCATCA
>JAAZOC010000061.1 GCA_012797935.1 Candidatus Microgenomates bacterium
AAAGATTTTGCTTTGTTTGAGAAATGGATAAACGAATACATAAATAACTGGGCTTCATGCGATACCTTTTGTAATCATACTGTTGGTAAGTTCGTTGAAATGTATCCCGAATATATTTCCAAGTTAAAAGAATGGACTAAATCATCAAACAGATGGGTTAAGAGGGCAAGTGCTGTATCTTTAATTATACCTGCTAGAAATGGAATGTTTTTGAAAGATATTTTTGAAATAGCAGACAGTTTACTGCTAGACAAAGATGATATGGTACAAAAAGGATATGGATGGATGTTAAAGGCTGCAAGTCAGGCACATGAGAAAGAAGTCTTTGACTATGTAATGAGCAAGAAAAATGTTATGCCAAGAACATCATTAAGATATGCGATAGAGAAAATGCCAAAAGACCTTAAAGAAAAAGCTATGGCAAAATAATTTTAATACATACAAAAAATGGAAGAGCAAGAATGTTGTCCTCAGTTTGATCCATCTACATACCAAGATAAAGAGCATGTATGGAATAACAAACTTTTTGTAAAAGGATATGTAAATCAAATATTCCATATGCCTCTAAATATGGGATCTGTAATTACAAAGATGTGGGAAAAGATTGAGAGTGCAGGAGCAAAGCCGGAGAACAAAGACTTCTTAATGCTTGCATACGACCCATCACCATGGAAATCTGAATTGTATATTACAGTTACTAAAGAAGTCGAAGGTTTAGAGAATGCAACACTTTCTGGTAAATTCATTAGTAAGGTTTTTGACGGACCATACAATGCAGTACCAAGTTGGATAAAAGAGTTTGAAACATATTTAGAAGGAAAAAACCTAAAAGCAATTAAGTACTACTTCTACTACACTACTTGTCCCAAGTGTGCAAAGAAGTATGGTCATAACTATGTTGTGGCATTTGCACAGGTAGGATAGATTTTACCTATCTATATTTCTTAATTAAATATTTAAAAGCTTCAATTGCTTGGTCTAGTCCTGATATACCATTTTCATTTTGCTTTCTACTATTATGTATGAAGAAATTAATATTTTCTTTGTACATCTCGATAGTGTTTACATCTTCTTTGAATCTTTTGAGAGCCTGTTCCTCATTCTCTCCACCTCTTGAAATAATAGATGCAAAAACCTGCTCCCAACTATCTGGCATAACACCAATTGATATCGGTTGAAAACCATACTTCGGTAAAATATCTTTCAACGTTACCACTCCATTGATATCCGTCCTTATAACAGGAATTCCCTCTCCTTCTCTCTGCAAAGATGAAAAAGGTAATCCATACAAGTTTCCATAATGAAAATCATGCTCTATTAGTGAATATTCTTTTACTAAGTTATTAAAATATTCTTGCTCTGTTTCGTTCTCATTTCTCTTTCTCATCCAAATATATGCATTCTCAGGTTCACCATCCTCTATTCTTCTTTCCCTTGCTACAGCAGTAATAATATGGAAAGCATCTCCAGATTCAATAAGAGGATTTAATACTGTATCTTTTCCACTACCAGAAAATCCAGTAAGAAGAATAACTGGTTTTAAAAGAGGATCTTTTTCTACATTAATATTAGTATATACATTTGGGAATGGAGATTCGAGATTAGAAAAAATATTTGTAATCGGTTTCTGGATATCTAAGTCTTTTGGTTGTACCTTTTCTAATTCCATATTCTCCATTATATCAGATATATATTTCCAAGTACCCCTATAGTATAATCATGTGTTCTTTAACAAGTCAGTTATGTAAAAAATACAAAGGTTAAAAACCTTTTTGCAATTATCATACCCTGTTCACAAATATCCAAAAGGAGAAAGAGATGGACATAACAAGTATTTCAAACAGTTTTGAAAAGTTCTATGCACTCTTTGGTATGTACACAACTATTGGTATCTTTGAAAAAAAGACTGAGCGATTGATATTCGGGGGACTAGAAAACGAAACATTTAAGAAAGAAATTAGAAGAAGCATAGAGAGCATCCTTTACCTGCAAACTCTAATCAAAGAGCCGATAAAGAAATCTATTGATGGTAGTGTATATGGTGATTTCATTATTTCAATAAAGACAAACAATGGAATGCCTGCGAACAAACTTTTTGAATGTATGGTAATACATGATTGTTTGTCTCCACTAGAAGTTTTGGGAACAACAACAGAACACCTTACATTCAAAAGTATGGAGAG
>JAAZOC010000062.1 GCA_012797935.1 Candidatus Microgenomates bacterium
ACAAGTGTAAGAAAAAATATAAAAATACTTGATGAAGTAAACCCTGTCTTGTATTCAATTAACAATGACGGATCTCTAAGTAAAAGAACCATACCTTCTACAAGTATCAAAGAGTTAAATAGTCTAGCAAAAGATAACGATATTCAAGTAATACCTACGGTTGGATCAAACGATTACACAAGTACAACTGCTATGTTTAAAAATAGCTCAATATACAAAAGTAATATTTCATCCATAATTGAAGAAATTGAGAAATATGATTTTGATGGTATAGACTTAGACTTTGAACAGATAAAAAGTGAATACAAAGATACTTTCATACAATATTTGCAGGAGCTAAAAAACGAATTAAGTAAAAAGAATAAAATTCTTTCTGTTACTGTATTTGCCCAATGGGATAATGCAGAATACAAAACAAATTCAGAAACAATACAAGTACAAGACTTAACTCAAATCGGTAAAATAGCAGACAGAGTAAAGATAATGGCATACGATTACACTGAATTTACATCTTCTAAACCAGGCCCAATTGCACCAATCGATTGGATCGAGAAAGTATTAAAATATTCAACTGCGAGAATTGAAAAAGAAAAGATATATCTTGGAGTTCATTTGTACGGATATGAATGGGTAGGAGAAAAAACTGAAGCTTTAACATATACATCTGTAAAAAATATACTTGATACATTAAGTATAAAGAATGCATACAACGAAGATGTTGCAGAGGGTTATGCAAAGTTCTCCTGCGAGAAAGGTAAAGAAACATGCGAGATGTACTTCCAAACTAAAGAAGGAATTAGTAAAAGAAAAGAGTTAGCAAATAAGTACGAAATAAAGGGGATATCATATTGGAGATTAGGTGGAGAATTAGATATATTACATTAATTCCCCATTCACCCTTATACTTACATCATTGACACCTAGCATCTCTTTCAGTGTATTTGTGATCTGAGATTTAATTCTCGCAAGGCTACATTCCTCTGTAATTCCAGAAAATAACTCCGAGAACAAGTCAACATAAGCAACACCATCTGCTACTCTCAAATAGTTCAATTCCATATCTTGTGGTAAAGAAGAAAAATATCCTTTTTCCTTTTCACTATCTATAGGACCAAAGAAAAGAACTTCTAAAGATGCCCTACCGATACCAACAGTTTTTGGAACATTTCTCTTAAATGGATATGTCGTACCACAGTTTGTAGAACTATTATCCTCTTTCGAATACCCATAGAATACTGTTAAATTAGTTTTTTCTAATTGTGCAGCACATGATGTACTAAAAGAAACCGGAATAGTAAAACTATCTTCACCTTTACTGTTTAAAACAATTTCACCATTTCCGACACAACCATCTTTACATACAATTGTGGAGTAAAATGTTTTTAAACCATCTGATAACCAATCTTCTTCAGAGAAAGCAAGTGAAGAAAGTACATTTTTACCACCAGCTTTAATATCTACAAAGAAACTACCTTCTTTAAACCAAGAATTGGGAACTTTACCAACTATTTCAAATTCACAACCAATTTCAGAGTTTGGAAGAGGATACTGCATTTCCAATACAGACCCATTTTTTGACTTTAGTTGCCCCTGTTTCTCTTTGTTAAAGAAAAGGAAGTAACCAGCTATACATAAAAGAAGTATAGCTGGTAAAGATATAGCTAAGATTGTTTTCTTTGATACTTTTATTTTCATATTTTAAAAAGTATACACTATCTTGGAGGAAAAATGGTGAGGCGCCTGGGACTCGGACCCAGCACCTACTGCTTAAAAGGCAGTTGCTCTAACCGGATGAGCTAGCGCCCCACAATTAATGACCAGAGATTATACCCTTACAACAATTTGTTTTCAAGGCTATTCCAATCAATATCTTTTATCCAAAACTTTGTAATCTCCCCCACATTCTCATCAAAATCTTTCAATTCATCAATACTCATCCACCATTCTTCTTCTGATTCATTCCTGTCTGGATTCAAATCTTCACCACTCCAAAAAACAATATAGAATTTGGTATATTCAGACTCATTCTCAAACCTAAACAAGTGAGTACTTAGTTCTAAAAAATCCTTTGTATCTACTCCTAACTCTTCCTTAATACCACGAATAGCACCTTCATCAAAAGACTCACCAGAAAGAAGATGCTCACCAAGAAAACAATTCTTTCCACCATCAAACCTTTTTGTTGAGGATCTTCTTGTCATTAAAACCTTACCATTTTCCTTGTCAAACAAAGTAAAATGTACAGCAGGATGAATTAAATCCTTGTTAGAATGACACTCTGCACGAACACGATGATCAATCACCTTACCATTCTCATCCACAACATCAACAATCTCAGAATCACTCATACAACTAAACCTTTAAAAATTTAGAAACTGGATTAAAACTCCTCCTATGTATATCACAAGCACCAAACTTTTCCAAAGCCTCAATATGCTTCTTTGTACCATACCCAACATGAGAATCAAAACCATATTCAGGGAACCTCTTGGCATAGTCATACATAATATGATCTCTAGTAACCTTAGCTAGCACAGACCCCGCAGATATACTGTAATGCAAAAGATCTCCCTTGTTCATCTTCTTCATCTTGTATCTAGGAATACTAAGGATATTCTCACCATCAGCTATGACAAAATCAATCTTTGAACCAAGCTTGCTCTCTACAATCTCCATCGCAATCATCATGGCTTTTTGAACAGCTTTTTGTATCCCTAATGTATCAATTTCACTAGCACTTACAACTCCTACTCCACAAGCAGAAGAAATTTTTTGGATCTCAACAAATGCTAATTCTCTCTTCTTCTCGCTCATCTTCTTGCTATCTCTAACATCACTTACTATTTGATCTTCCCCAAGTATGACAACTGCACCTGCTACAACAGGTCCGGCTAAAGGACCTCTTCCTGCTTCATCTAGACCAACAACATACTTGTATCCCTCCTTCCAAAGCTCTTCTTCAAGTTTAATATCTGGATATATCATATGTATATATGCTAACATAGATTATGAAAAAGTTTCTAGGAATATTTCTTTGTTTTCTCCTCTATATAGCAGTACCTTCTACTGAAATATTTGTACAGTCAGATGAAGATATGCAAATACCCACACAAGAGGAACAGCAACAAGAAAATACAGAAGAAGAAACAAATACAGAGACAGAACAAAAACAAGAAACAGCACAACCTCAGAAAACAGAGTATTCATTCCTTACAATACTTGGAGCAATATTGATACCTAGTTTGTTCATCATCATTGGGTATATAGTTTTGAAATTTTTTCAGAACTAATATTTAAATTTACTTTTTTAAAGATATGAAGAATGAAGATCCAATATCCTTTTTCAAAGGTGTTGTTTTTGGTGTAATGGCAGGGGCTGTTGCAGGTATTCTCTTAGCACCTAAATCTGGAAAAGAAACAAGGGAAGATATTAAAAAGTTTGCAGAAGATTTTGAGGAGAAGGCTGTAGATGTATATACAGATTCAAAAAAGATTTTGATGAAAAAGATACAGGATGTAAAAAAAGCAGGAGAACTAATTGATGAGACAAAATACAAAAGCTTAGTAAGACAAGTAGTAAATGAGGTAAAAAGAGACTCTAAAGTATCTGAAAAAGTAGCAGAAGAATTAGGAGAGCAATTAAAGGGTGATTGGATAATGGTTAAAAAGCA
>JAAZOC010000063.1 GCA_012797935.1 Candidatus Microgenomates bacterium
AAAGGAAAAGGTTGTCCAATATTCAATTCTAAAGACGAAAGAGGAGATCAGTATGTAAGAATTGTTGTTAATATACCTACGAAATTAAACTCCACAGAAAAAAGGCTCTGGGAAGAGATGTCCAAAGCATAACCTCTCTTGGAAATGTGTTGGTATATGTGCTATACTTACCCTGAAAGTTATACAAAGAGAAGGGTGAGGATAGGATTCTCACCTTTTTTTTAGATTGTACTTTCACTTAATTTTATTCATATGTCAAAAATGTCGATGACATCAGAATTTATATCTGCAATTAATCAAATCGCAGCAGAAAGAGGAATAGACAAGGAAGTTATTTTTACAGCTTTGGAGTCTGCAATATTAATAGCATACAAGAAAGAAAAATTCTCAAATGAAGAAAAAGAAGAGGAATTAGGTAGTAACCTTTCTGTTGAATTAAACAGAGAAACCGGAGAATTCAAATTAATTGCAACAAAAGAAGTTGTTAAAAAAGTTAAAGATAACGAATTAGAAATAGCTGTTTCAGAAGCAGAATTAATATCTCCAAATGTCGAGGTTGGTGACTCTGTACAAATAGAAATGCCATCTGAAGATTTTGGAAGAATTGCAGCACAAACAGCAAAGCAAGTTATCTTGCAGAAGATTAGAGAATCAGAAAAAGATGCAGTAATCAGTGAATATAGCGATAAAGTTGGAGAGGTTTTCTCAGCATTGATGCAAAGAATGCAAAAAGGACAAGTAATATTTGAAATTGGTAAAGCTACAGCAATAATGCCTTCTGAAGAGCAAATTTCTAACGAGTTCTACAGAATGGGTGAAAGATACAAAGTATTGTTAAAAGAAATTGTTGATTCTCAAATGATTGTTTCTAGAGCAGATCCAAAATTCTTAATCGAGCTTTTCAAACTTGAGGTTCCAGAAATAGAGTCTGGAGTTTTAGAAGTAAAAGCAGTAGCTAGAGAAGCAGGTTCAAGAAGTAAGATGGCAGTATTTTCAACTCAAACAGGAGTTGATCCAATAGGTTCATGTGTTGGTCAAAGAGGTATTCGTATTGCAAATGTTATGAATGAATTGGGAGAAGAAAAGATAGACATCATTGAATGGGATGAAGATCCAGAAAAATTTGTTGCTAATGCTTTAAGTCCAGCAAAGATTGAGGATGTGAAGATTGATGAAGATACAGCAACAGTTACTGTTCCTTCAGATCAACTCTCTCTCGCAATCGGAAGAGAAGGTCAGAATGTTAGATTAGCTTGGAAGTTGACTGGTTTGAAGATAGATATTGTTGGATCAGGTGGTGAAGTTGTAAAAAATGAAGATGAAGCTGTAGAAGAAGATTCCAAAGAAGAGAAGTAACTTATTTGTTAAAAAGAGAATATGTCAAAAGGTAGTGTCAACAAAACTGAAAATTGTGTTAGAGTTCCAATTGTCACTATACTTGGTCATGTTGATCACGGTAAGACAACTATATTGGACAATATTAGAAAAAGTAATGTTCAAGCTTGTGAAGTCGGTGGTATCACACAAAAAGTTTCTGTTTTTACAGTTGATTTAAGTAATGGTAAGAAAATTACTTTCGTTGATACTCCAGGGCATGAAGCTTTTGTCCTTATGAGAGTAAGGGGTGGAAGTATTGCAGATATTGTTCTTTTAGTAGTAGCTGCAGATGATGGAGTTAAACCTCAAACAAAAGAATCTATAGATATTATTAATAATTCCCCAGTAAAGCCAATTGTTGTAATAAACAAATGTGATCTCCCAGATATCAATATTGAGAAAATCAAGAGAGATGTTGTAAATAATGGATTGCAATTAGAAGGATATGGTGGAAGTATTCCATCTATCGAAGTATCTGGAAAGACAGGAAAAGGTTTAGAGGAATTGCTAGATTTAATCTCTTTAGTGTCTGAAGTAGAAGGTCTTAAAGAAGAAGATCCACTTCCAGAAGGTGTTCATGCAAAAGCATATGTTTTAGAATCAGTAAAAGACAAATTCAAAGGAAATATCTCTTCTGTAGCACTTAGACAAGGAAATTTGTGCCAAGGAAGTTGGTTTGGATACAAAATCGGCGACAAGTTTGTACTAGAGAAGGTTAAAGGAATGATAACGGAAGATGGTCAAAATCTTTGTAGTCTAGATTGTGGATGTGGAGGAAAAATTATTGGACTATCAAATCTTCTTGAGCTTGGAACAGAGGTGTATGTATTAGATGAAAAGAATGAGAAGCTTTTGAAATCTCTGTATAAAGAAGAAGCAAAATCGTTAATCGAAGAGGATGTTGATATGAATGATTTCTTTTCAACTTCAAAACAAGAAGATGGTGGTTTGTTAAATGTTATCCTAAAAAGTTCTTCCGAGGGATCTCTCGAAGCAATAAAGAAATCTATTGGAAAGATTGATGAAGATGGATTCAAAGTTAATATAGTAGATTCTGGAGTGGGAAGTATTACTTTGAAAGATGCAGAAATGGCTGAACTCTCGAAGTCAATACTTCTTGGCTTTGAAGTTTCTGTAGAGAAGGGTGTATTTGATTATGCTAAAAAGAAAAGAATCTTAGTTAAAACATATGACATCATCTATAAATTGCTTGAAGAAATTAAAGAGGCTGTAACAATTATGTCTTTGCCAACAGAAACAGAAGAAGAGATTGGTAGTGCAACTGTAAAAACAATATTCACACTATCTGATGGTACTAGTATTCTTGGATCTAAAGTAGATAAAGGATATCTAAAAAAGGATTGTAAGGTATATATTGTAAGAAATGATGATATTGTTGGAGAGAGTAAAATAAAGACATTGAGAATAAATAAGGAAACTGTAACAGAAGTAAAACTAGGGTTTGAATGTGGAATTCAACTTAACGATAAGATCGAAGTAAAAGAAGGAGATCAGGTTTTCTGCTACAAAGTCTCAAGATAAAGGCAATACTTGACAGATATCCTTTTTAATTATACAATAGTACACATTTTCATAAGGATTATCCCTTGTAAATACCGATATATGATGTTAATCTAATAATAAAATATGGCACTAACTAGCGAAGAAAAAACAGATGTAATAAAGAAATTTGCCCTCCACGAGGGTGATACAGGTTCTCCTGAAGTTCAAATTGCTTTACTAACTCAACAAATTGATAGCTTAACAGAGCACTTGAAAACCCATAAAAAAGACAATCATTCAAGAAAAGGTCTTTTGAATATGGTAGGAAAAAGAAGGAGATTAATCCAATATCTAAAGAGCAGCGAAGAGGAAAGATACAATACCTTGACAAAAAAGCTTGGTATCTAAAGATATCTTTCTCCCCCTTTCTTTGTAAAAACTTTCAAATTAAAATAGATTAACCACTATTTATATTTTGGTTAAAATCGTAAATAAATTAAATATATTTAATAATGTTGTTTAAAGAAATAAAACACGAATTTGAGATGGATGGAAGAAAGTGTTCCTTTGAAACAGGAAAGATTGCTTTGAAATCCCAATCTTCAATTTTAGCTCGTATGGGTGATACTGTAATTACAGTAAATGTAAATAGAAAAGCATCAAATGGTGAGCTAGACTATTTCCCTCTTTCTGTCGAATATATAGAAAAATTCTATGCATCTGGAAAGATTAGTGGATCTAGATTCGTAAAAAGAGAAAGATTCCCAAGTGATGATGCTATTCTTAAAGCTAGAATGATAGATAGAGCAATAAGACCAAGATTCCCTCATAACTATAGAGATGAAGTAAGTATAATTGTTACTGTTATGTCATTTGATGGAGAAAATGATCCATTGTTGCTTGCTTTGAATGCAGTTTCAGTTGCTTTGATAAATTCCCCAGTACCATTTGAAGGTCCTGTCGCAGGTGTTAGAGTTGGATTAGATGGTGAAAAACCAACTAATACATTCAAGACATTAGATCTTACATCTGAAGAAGAAAAAATGAACTATGTTGTTGCAGGTGATGGAAAGATTTTCACTATGATTGATGCTGGATGTTACCAAGTAAATGAAGAGAAAGTTTTGGAAAGTATGGAAGTATCTCTTTCATATATGAATCCATGGCTTAAAGCACAAGAAGATTTCTTGGCAAAAGTAGAACCTAAGGACAAAACATATGTAGCATATGAGACTCCTGTTGAAGTAATTGATGCTGTAAAAGAATTCTTAGGTGATGAAAAGATTAGAAAAAACTTAGAAGCATCTGATCCAAAACTTCACGAAGAGACAAGAAATGAAATGTATGCAAAATTCGAAGGAAAGTTTGCAAAAACAGCAATGAATGAAGCATATGATCTTCTTCAGAAGAAGATGTTAAGAAAAATTGTTTTAGAAGAAAATGTCAGAGTTGATGGAAGACAGATTGATGAAATTAGAGAAATGGCTGCTGAAGTAGACCTTTTACCTAGAGTTCATGGATCTGCACTATTTACAAGAGGTGTTACACAGACATTGACTGTCGCAACCTTAGGAAGTTTAAGAGATGTTAGATTAGTCGATGATATGGAAGGTGAAAGAGAACAAAGATTTATGCATTTTTACAATGATTTGCCTTTCGCATATGGTGAAGCTGATAGGGTAAAACTTGTACCAAGTAGAAGAGCTATTGGTCACGGAATGCTTGCAGAGAAAGGTGTATGGCCAGTAATTCCTTCAGAGGAAGTATTCCCATATACAATCCTTTTGATGAGCGAAATCCAAGGTGAAAATGGCTCTAGCTCAATGGCTTCTGCATGTGGTTCAACTATGGCATTGATGGCAGCAGGTGTTCCTGTAAAGAAGATGGTAGGTGGTATTGCATGTGGTTTAGTAACAGATGAGAATGGTGATTTCAAAGTATTGACTGATATGCAAGGAGTAGAGGATTTCTATGGAGATATGGATTTCAAAGTTCTTGGTACAGAAGATGGTGTGACAGCAGTACAAATGGATACAAAGACAAAAGGACTTTCAATGGAAGTAGTAAAACAGACATTTAAACAATCTCATGATGCTAGATTACAAGTTTTAGCAAAAATGAAAGAAGCAATATCAGAACCAAGAACAGAAATGTCTCAGTATGCACCAAGAGTTGTTCAAATTAAAGTTCCAAAAGACAAAATTGGAGAAATAATTGGGCCAGGTGGTAAGAATATTAGAGAACTTTCAGAAAGAACTGGTGCTGAAATAGAAATAGAGGAAGATGGTACAGTAAATATCTATAGCTCATCTAAAGAATCTATCGATATCGCAGCTAAAGCAATAGGAGGATACAACTTTGTTCCAGTAGTTGGTGATATCTACGAAGGAAAGGTTGCGTCAATAATGCCATATGGTGGTTTTGTTGATCTTGCTCCTGGAGTTGCAGGTCTTCTTCATGTTTCCGAAATATCAGATGAATTCATTAAAGATGTTAGAAAATACATCAATGAAGGAGATATTGTAAAAGTAAAGATTGTTGGTATTGATAACCAAGGAAAAATCAAATTGAGTATGAAAGCTCTAAATAGCAAGAAAGAGGAAGTAAAAGAGTAGTATTACTCTTTTACTATCTTTGCTATGTAGAATCCCATCATCTTTTTGTTTGGGATTACTCTTAGAGAGTTTTTAACAGTGGGGTGGTATATATTACCACTCCATTTTTTTATACCAGGTTTAATATATTCCCTGTATTCATCGAATTCTTTTCCATTAATCAAATCAATCTTTTCTAGTCTAGCATTTGGGAACATATTCAAAAGATATGTAACAACACCCTCATTCTCTTCCGGTTCTAATGTACATGTCGAATAGATCATATATTTACCATGTTTAAGAGTCTTGAAAGCAGAAACGATTAATTCTCTCTGAGAAAACATACATCTCTTAATTTTATCTATATTCCAATATCTCAATGGTTTTGGGCCTTGAAAATATACCATACCTTCACCACTACAAGGAGCATCTAGAAGAACCTTATCGAAAGATACAGGATATTTTTTACCAAAATCTCCAGCATCACTATATGTACTCTTTACATTCTTTGCACCAAACTGTTCTAAAACATCTTCCATAGCAGAAACTCTAGAAATATCAGAATCATTAGCTAATATATTTGCTTTGTTGTTTGTAATCTGTGCAATATGTGTAGTTTTGCTACCAGGAGCAGCACACATATCAAGAATTTTCTCTTCTTCTTTTGGATCTAGAACCAAGGTTGCCAATATACTTGAAAGATTCTGAATGTAGTATCTCCCCTCTCTATATTCCTCTGTTTGAGAAACCTCAGATTTATCCTTGTTATTAACAAAATATACATCTTTTGCCCATGGTACTTCCTCTAACATATATCCTTTTCTCTCAAGCAATTCCTTTGTTTCTGAAGTTCTACCAATTAAAGAATTTAACCTAATTGTTGTTATAGCTCTCTGAGAAAAAATACCCTTAACTCTAGATTTAGGAACCATTAATATACTTGCTAATCTAGAAACAAAAACATCTTCTTTAGTGTAGAATTTCTCAGGAATACTTTTATTTGTAAACTTTTCTCTCTTTAATTTGAAATCTGTCCTTTTCTTTTTTTTCATTATATTTCTCCTTTCATGTACTTAAATATGCTAGATATCACTAA
Source organism: Candidatus Microgenomates bacterium (assembly GCA_012797935.1). Classification (GTDB taxonomy): domain Bacteria; phylum Patescibacteriota; class Dojkabacteria; order SC72; family SC72; genus UBA5232. The sequence continues at coordinate 6,571 of JAAZOC010000063.1, forward strand.
ACCAGTTGTCTCTGTTCTAAGAATATTACCTTTTAATTTTATGAATTGGAAATTAAGATTCTTGAAAACCTCAAGATCAGAAGGAGACCAACCTTTTTCTGGACCAATTGCTATGTATACAGGCTTTGATAGATCTGAACTAGATATTACATCCTCTAATGATCTTAAGTCTATTGCTTCTGTTGCTAAACATATCTTTATACTATCTTTTGCAATTGCATAGCTATTTAATTCTTTTAAGAATATTGGTTTCTCTATGATTGTAGGGAATATATTCCTTGATTGCTCAGTAGCATCTCTTACTAGCTTATTCCAATACCCCCAATCTCTAGTGGCTTTGTTCTTTGTTTTCAATGAATACTGAGATTCAACAGGAATTATCTTTTCAATACCAACCTCTACACTTTTTTCGATGAAGAAATTAAATTTAGAATCATTACTTAAGGATTGAATTATTGTTATACTTGGTATGTACTCTGATTCTCTGTCTCCAAGTTCTTCTAGTATCATCGCCTCTACAGAATTTTTCTTTATATCAATTATTTGTGCCAAATATCTTTTTTCATATGTCTCTACTTCAATAGGGTCCTCTACTTTCAATACTTTTTCAGCTATGACAATTTTACTGTCCGAATCGGAAAGATGTGTAATGTTGTCTACGCTTAACTTGTGTCTTACAAAGAATTTTCTCATATCTTCATTATATCATCATATTTGACATATTCCTCGTTATTTTGTTTGATATATGTATATATATAACTTAAAGTGTTGTGATTATGAGTTTCAAGACACAGATTGTATTGAGAA
>JAAZOC010000064.1 GCA_012797935.1 Candidatus Microgenomates bacterium
ATCTAAAAAGAACCATACATAGAGCTCCAAGAGGATCAATATGTGGTATTGGGTTTAATGTTAATCTACCCTCGGCTTTTGCAGTTGCATCCCCAAGTTTGTATGCTGCTAGTGCATGAGAATATTCATGAATAGTTGAAGCTATTAATATTGATGGTACTGCAAATGCTATCCAATAAATTGTTTCTGAGTCTATTCCTGGCATATATCTCTATTATATCAGTTTTATCTTTTAGAAAATGTTTGACGGATTCTATTAAGTTATATATAATACCGTCGTTATGTCAAAATTATGCGAAATTTGCGGAAAATCTACGGTTGCAGGAAACAGAATCCAACACAAACACTCAGTGGGTTGGAGATACAAAGCACCAAAGTCTAAAAGACAGTTTAAACCAAATCTAAAAAATGTAGATTTGGATGTAGACGGTTCTTTGGTGAAGGCTACTGTTTGTATGAAGTGCTATAAGAAGCTTAGAAAAGAAGATCAGAGTTAATTTCATACTCAGTGTGTGTAATTAAAGAACACAGTTATTCGTGTTCTTTTTGTTAAAATGATACAATTCATCTAATAATTAATAGTAATAATATATGGGAGTATTTGATCCCCTTTGGGGTTTAGTAACATACGATCTTGGTATAGACTTAGGAACAGCAAATACGATGGTATATATGAGAAATCATGGTATTGTTGTCTCTGAACCTTCTGTTGTTGCTATAGATAAAAGAAGTAAAACAGTTCTTGCTGTTGGTAAAGATGCAAGACAAATGATTGGAAGAACACCAGCAAATATTATTGCAGTAAGGCCTCTAAAGGATGGTGTGATTTCTGATTTTGATACTACTCAAGCAATGATTCATCATTTTATTCATAGAGCTCATAGCTATTTTGGAAAAGCTTTTAAAATTCCTAGGCCAAGAGTAATTATCGGAGTACCATCTTCTGTTACTGAAGTTGAAAGACAAGCAGTCATAGATGCTACAAAAACAGCAGGAGCAAGAGAGGTATTCATTGTTGAAGAAGCAATGGCAGCAGCTATTGGTGCAGGATTAAGAATTGAAGATGCATCAGGAAGCATGATTATTGATATCGGTGGTGGTACGACGGATATAGCGGTATTTTCTCTCGGAGATATTGTTGTTGATGGAACAATAAGGGTTGCTGGAGATGAGATGGATTTGGAAATCATCAGCTATATAAGGAGTAAGTACAATATGTTAATAGGTGAAAGAACAGCAGAAGATGTAAAAATTACAATGGGTTCTGCTATGCCTTTAAAGAAAGAAAAGAAAATTGGAGTACAAGGAAGAGATTTACTAACGGGATTACCAAAAACTGTAGAAATAAGTAGCATTGAAATTAGAGAAGCTATGATGGGTACAATTAGTATTATAACTGAGGCAATTAAGGATACAATTGAAGATACTCCTCCTGAACTTTTGAAGGATATTTTAACAACGGGAGTAAGTCTTACTGGTGGTGGAGCTCTAATCCGTGGTTTGGATGAATATTTAACATCAGAGTTAAATATGCCTGTTAAAGTAGTTGAGGATCCAATGTCTACAGTTGCAAGAGGTACATCTTTAATGCTTGATCACATCGAATTGCTTGAAAGAGTTCAGAAATCATGGGAAGAGTTGGTTTAACTTTGTTTTTGAATTATGAAAAAGAACAAAAGTAATATATTCTCAAATGAGATTTTTCTTTTCCCGATAGGGATATTGTTTTCTCTAGTATTTTTACTAGGAGATAATGTCGGAGCATTCTCTTTCTTGAGAAAAGGTATCTCATATATTTCCCAACCAATATATTATAGTGCCAATACATTAAGTAGAGAAATTTCTTCATATACAAAAGCTATCGTGGAGTTGGATGAATTTAAGAAAAATTACGAAGAATTGAGTCTAAAACTCTATGAAAAGGATGTGGAAAATTCTTACTATGCAATGCTTTTAGAAGAGAATGAATCATTAAGAAAACAAATAAGCTTTGGAAACAAAGATACAAAATATGTATTAGCGAAAACATTATATGATAGCTCTGTTGATTCCTTAAGAGTCGATCAAGGTAGGGCATCTGGTATAGAAATTGGTGATGTTGTAACGGTTGGAAATGTATATATTGGTATTGTCTCTGAATGTGATGAAAAGGGATCATTAATTAAACTAGCAAACAGCAAGAATAGCAGTCTAGAAGTTACCTTAGTAGAAGGAGATTGGCAAAATGTTACAAAGAGCAAAGATCTTGGAGTATTAAGTAAAGCAGTTGTTACTGGCTCTGCAGAAGGAATAAAGATAGAAAATATTTCAAATAGCGCAAATATTCAAAATGGTAGCTTAGTTGTTGTAAACGATTCAAGAGTTGGTAAAAATCTAGTTTTGGGATATCTTGTTGATATTTCTACTAATCCTGCGGAAATATCAAGAACAGGTTTTGTTTCTCCAATTGTGGATTATGACAAATTGATTACAGTATTTGTAAATATTGGATATTAAATTGATATATTAAAGAAATGTTACTATATGTTTTACTCACAATAATTTTTTTCGTAGCGATTCTGTTCTTAGAAAGTTTCTTTCTTTCACTTTTTGGATTGAGTATTTTCTTTGTTTTGTTTCTCTTCCTTTACAAAAAAATAGATTTAAAGATATTAATTGCAGTTTCGGCATTTATTTCATTCTTTTTTGATGTTGTACTTAATCTTCCACTTGGGTGTACATTCCTTTCTTTAGTATCTTCTCTCTTCCTTTACCGTCTATTTTCACTTTTCTTATCAACCGAGACAGGATTCTTCTCTTTTGTGTTTAAAATGTTAGCTATATTCCTCTTCTATATAATTACTTTCTACATCCAACGAATATTTGTATTTGGTAATCTAGGGTATTTTGATATTAATCTTTTTGTATCTTCCTTTGTAAAAGCTATGGTAAGTATAGTTTTGTTATTAATTTTTGAAAATATTGCTCAAAGATTAAGGGGTAAGAATAATGGTTCAGTTTTAAGATTTAAATAGTTTTGTATGGAATTGAAATTTTCGAAGAAAATAAAATATGAGGAGAAAAGAAAGAATTTTGTGAAGGTGAGAAGTAAGTTTAATTTTACCTCTCTTTTTAGAGATATTTTTAAAAGCGAAGGTGGAGTTGAAGAAAATACTCTCTGGAGATACATATTTGTTTTTTTGCTTTTTGCATCTCTTTTTACATTGTTAATTGTTGATCTTTCTGACTTGCAAATAGCTAAGGGCAAAGAAATGCTTTCAAAATCAATAAATAATCAAGTAAAAATAAGGAAAATACCTGCATACAGAGGAGTCTTTTTTGATAGAAATGGTAATCTGCTTTCTCAAAATTCTCCTTCCATGAAAGTATATATAGCACTAGAACACTATCTTGATTCGTACAATATGATCGATTCTGAATTACTAGAAAAAACATCGGTTACTTTGGGTAGTATTTTGGGTGATTCTTGGAAGAATGATTCTGAAGAATATAATTCAATTTCTGAGAAAGTGTATTCAATTTACAAGGAGAGTTTGTATTTTAAAGAAGTATTAATTGTGTCAGATATTAATGATGATATTGCAATTAAGATAAAGGCCAATGCTGATCTATTGCCTGGTGTATATATAGAGAATGGAAGTAAAAGATCGTATCCGGATGGTGTCGTCTTGTCACATATTCTTGGCTATACAGGTAATGTGTCTGCTGAGGATTTAGAAAAACTTAACTATGTTGATTCTACAGATGTGATTGGTAAAACAGGTTTAGAACAAGAGTATGATGAGAGATTAATTGGAACTAGTGGTGAAATGGCTTGGGAAGTAGATGCTCTTGGGAGGACACTTTCAAAAGAAGGTTATGTTGTTACAGAGCCAAAGGCAGGAGATAATCTGTATTTAACGATTGATATAAATCTACAGAAGAAGTTGTACAACATAATGAAGAATGGTGTTAAAACATACTCAGCTGCAGGTGGAGCTGCTATTGTTGAAGATGTAACTAACGGTGAAATATTGGGAATGGTTTCTTACCCAAGCTATGATAACAATCTTTTTGTTGGTGGAATATCACAGAAAAACTATTCTAAGATTGTAAACGACAAGCGAAATCCATTGATGAATAGGGCAATCGCTGCTCAGATGCCTCCTGGTTCAACATTTAAAACAATTGTTGCTGCTTCAGCTCTCGATGCGGGGGCAATTACAAGGGATACAAGATATGTTAGTAGGAGTGGGTATACTTTTTCAAATGGGGCTCCTTTCCAAGACTACATGAATCATGCATATGGAGTATTAAACCTAATCGATGCAATTTCTGTTTCTTCGAATATATATTTCTGTGAGGTCATCAGGCATTGGGATATGGATAAATTAGTTCCATATCTTGAGAAATTTGGTATCGGTACATATACAGGAATAGATGTTCCAGGTGAGGCTCCTGGAAGGTTACCTTCTCCTGCAAACAAGATGGCATTGGCAAATACAACTAGTCCTTGGCTTGATCCTGTTTGGTATCCGGAGGGAGACTCATGTAACTCAGTAATTGGACAAGGGATCACACTTGTTACTCCGATCCAAATGGCAAACTGGACATCAGCAATTGCCAATGGTGGAACTTTGAATACTCCTCATCTTGCAAAGACATTTGAAAATGAAGCGAAAGAAAAAGAAGATCTCTCTTTCGATCCGATATACAAGAAGATTGCTTCAAGTGATGCTTTGAAGACGACAAGAGAAGGTATGTGGAATGCTGTTAATGGTTCAAGAGGAAATATCCATACACTTTCTGGTCTTAAGGTTCAAGTTGCTGCGAAAACAGGAACAGCTGAGTTCGGTAAATTGAATGAAAAAGGAGAATACGAAAACACCCATGCTTGGGTGACAGCTTTCTTCCCATATGATAATCCGAAGTATGTTCTTACAATATTTTTGGAGGATGGAGGTGAAAGTATTAATTCTGTAAGAATGGCTAGGGAGGTTGTTTCTTGGATGATAGAGAATAATTTAATCTCAAATTAATACTCTCTCTGCATAATCAAATATATGCAGATACTAAGTTATTCAGATCAAAAATACCCATATCTTCTAAAAGAGATATATGATCCACCACAAAACCTTTACTGTGAAGGTAATATTGATCTTTTGAATATGAAATGTATATCTCTTGTTGGTACGAGAAATATTACTAAATATGGAAAATATTTAGTAAATGAATTCCTCTTGAACGAATATTCTCTTTTGGATGTTGTTTTTGTTAGTGGTTTAGCTTTAGGTATCGATGGATTTGTTCATCAAAAATGTTTAGAAAGAGGTTTAAAAACAATAGCCATAACTCCAGGAGGCTTTGGTAATGTGATACCGAAAAAGAATATGTATATATATGAAGAGATAAAGAAAAAAGGTTTAGTTATTTCTGAATTTCCAAGTGAAAGATGTTTTGGGAAAGAAATGTTTGTTCTGAGGAATAGGTTAATAGCAGGTATTTCAAAAGCTACAGTTGTTTTTGAAGCTGGTGAAAAAAGTGGATCATTAATCACAGCTAGGTATGCTTTAGATTTTAACAGAGATGTATATGCTGTCCCGGGGAATATTTGTAATCATTTCTCTCAAGGGTGCAATCTTCTCTTGAAGGATGGTGCAAATTTGTTAACAAGTAAATATGATTTCGGAGAAATTGTTGGTATGAAAGGTTCTCAGGCCTTGCTTAATATCTCTTGATAATATATAACTGCTCTGAAAAATTTGACCGAATAGAATAATTAAGGTATTTTAAATCTAATGGCTAAAGCAAAAAGCAAAAAGAGCTCAGCAAAAACATATAGCAATCTTTTGATTGTAGAATCTCCATCTAAGGCAAAAACAATAAACAAATACCTTGGTTCTGAATACAAAGTTATGGCAACAGTAGGGCATGTAATAGATTTGCCAAAAACAAAGTTAGGTGTTGATATTGAGAATAAATATGAGCCACTTTTTGAAACAATATATGGTAAAGGTAAGATAATAACTGATTTGAAGAAGGCAATTCCAAAGGATGGAAATGTTTTCTTGGCAATGGACCCTGATCGAGAAGGTGAGGCAATTGCTTGGCATGTTGCTAATGCTTTGAAACTAAAAGAAGCAAAAAGAGTAACATTCCACGAAATTACAGAAGGAGCTATATCTGAAGCTGTTAAGCACCCTTCAAAAATTGATATTGATCTTGTTGATGCTCAGAAAGCTAGAAGAGTTCTTGATAGATTAGTTGGTTACAAGCTTTCAGAATTGATTTGGAAGAAAATTTGGTATGGACTTTCTGCTGGTAGAGTTCAATCTGTTGCATTGAGATTAATTGTAGAAAAAGAAGAAGAAAGAGAAAGTTTTGATTCTGAAGAATTCTGGGATGTATCTGTAAAGTTGGAAGATACTGAAAAGAAGGTTCTTCTAGCTAAGTTGGTTAAGAAGGATGGTAAAAAATATATTCCAAAGACAAAAACAGAAGTTGAGGATTTTGAGAAGAAAATAGGGAAGAATGATTTCATGGTTAAAGATGTTGTTAAGAAGAATTTAAACAAGCATGCATATCCTCCGTTTACTACATCTACACTTCAACAAGCCGCATATAATGTGCTTGGATATCCTTCAAAGAAGACAATGAGTGTAGCTCAGATATTGTATCAAGCGGGATACATCTCATATATGAGAACAGACTCTGTTTTCTTGAGTAACAAAGCAGTAGATGAGATAAGGGCATTGGTAAATAGTAGATATGGTTCTGAATATATTCCTGAAAAGCCTAACTATTACAAAAACAAATCAAAAAATGCTCAGGAAGCACATGAAGCAATTAGGCCGACAGATTTTAATACTAGTTCTGAAAAAATATCGAAAGATTTGGGAGTAGGTGCAGGAAAATTGTATGAATTGATTTGGAAGAGGGCAGTATCAAGCCAAATGAGTGACAAGAAAGTAGAGGTTCTTACAGTTTCTTTGGTACCTCAGGATTTGAAGAAACCTGAGTATCTTTTTACGATGGGTGGAGAAATAACTCTCTTCGATGGATTTAGGAAAGTATTGGGAGTAAAGAAAATGGAGGATGATTTGCAAGAGATATCCCAAATTCAAAAAGGTGATTTGCTGAAAGAATTGGAATTTGTAAATGAACAGAAGTTCACACAACCACCTGCAAGATATACTGAAGCATCTTTGATTAAGAAATTGGAGGAATTAGGTATAGGAAGACCTTCCACATATGCGACAATAATATCAACAATACTTGGTAGAGGATATGTAGAAAAAGATAGTAGAGCACTTTTCCCTACAGATATTGGAAGAGTTGTGACTAACTTTTTGAAAAAGAGTTTTAAGAGATTGATGGATTACAAATATACCGCACAGGTAGAAGATGAACTTGATGGTATTGCTTTGGGTAGGAAAAAATATTTCCCAGTTATTGATGAAGAATACAAGATACTAAAGGATGGTATTGATGTAGCTTTAGATTCCATAAAGAAAGATGATGTGGTTATCCTCGGTAAATCAGATGAAAAATGTCCAGACTGTGGCGGTGAAATAGTGATTAGATTAGGAAGATATGGAAAATTCTTGAGCTGTGCTAAATTCCCAGAGTGTAAGGGTATGAAGGATCTTTCTGGTGGTGAAGAAAGTTTAGATCTTGAGAAGTATTTTAAGCCTTCTGAATGTCCAGTATGTAAATCTAAATTAGTATTGAAGAATGGTAAATATGGCAAATTTTGGGCATGTGAGAAATATCCAGAATGTAAAGGTATTGTACCACTTCTTCTCAATGAACAATGTCCTGAATGCGGAAGTCATTTAGTTGAAAGAAAAGGTAAATGGGGTAGAAGCTTTACAGGGTGTAGCAATTATCCAAACTGTAGATATATTAAGAAATTTCCAAGGAAAAAGAAAAAGAAGAGTTAATATTCATTTAACAACTCTTTCATATCATATTGATTATGCTTCCAAGAGAAAAATACCTCCAAAAAGGTATAGATAATCTTAGTGATATGGAATTAATTGCCATACTTGTTGGTAGTGGTATCAAAGGTAGAGACTTTCTTTCTGTTTCAAGAAATATTGTAAGTATGATGAGAAAAAGTTCTTCCAAAAAGAAATCAATAGAACTGAATGATATGGTTAATATAGATGGTGTGGGGATTGTGACTGCAATGAAAATTCTTTGTGGAATTGAGCTAGGAAGGAGAATGTATGATATTGGTAGTAGTGAGAAAAGTATTGTAAGAAATTCAGAGGATGCATATAGAATATTAAGAGATATAAGCCAAAAGAAACAGGAATATGTAGTTGCTCTTTTCTTGAATTCAAGATTTGAAGTTTTAGAAAGAAGAACAATATGTATAGGTAGCCTAGATAGTGTTTCAGTATTACCAAGGGATGTCATAATCCCAGCATTAGAACTTAATTGCAGTAGTGTTGTTCTTGCACATAACCATCCTTCTGGAGATTCAACTCCAAGCAGTGAAGACATTTTGATTACTAAGAGGATTGAGCAAGGTTTGTCTTTAGTTGGATTGAATCTTCTTGATCATATTGTAATTGCAGGAAAAGAGTGGAGAAGGGTTGAAGTATAGCCATAAAATATGTATAATCCCTACAGTTATTTAATCTCATATATCTTTGTACCAATCCTGGACATAGTCCTACAAAGATATCAATAAAAGGAAAGGGTAAAAATGAAAGAAGTA
>JAAZOC010000065.1 GCA_012797935.1 Candidatus Microgenomates bacterium
AAACTCGCTTTTGTTAACGAAATAGCAAGCTTTAGGAACTTGTACAAAGGGGAAAAATAGAGGTATAATACCACAATTCAGGTCGAGTGGTGGAACTGGCAGACACGCGGGACTCAAAATCCCGTGCTAGTAATAGCATGAGGGTTCGATTCCCTCCCCGACCATCTCTATTTAAAAATTTTAGTTATGGAACAATTTATACTAGATCTACTTAGCTCTGTTGGTAAAATAAACTTCAAATCTGTTTGGGATATCTTTATTTATGCTTTTGTAGCTTTCTGGATTGTTGTTCTTTACTGGATTTGGTTAGATTCTGGAGATAGAACTTCAAACACAACTGCTAGAGTTTGTTATGTACTTTTGGGTCTTTTCCTAAATGTCGTTGGTCTTGTCATATATTTAATAATTAGACCAAATCAAACAATAGAGGAAATATATTGGTCTGATTTAGAGAGAAGATATCTAAAATATGAGACATCAGAATTAGGTGATTGTCCAAAATGTGGTACACAACTTTTTCCTGGTTTTAGATATTGTCCAGAATGTAAATACAAATTAAAAGTAAAATGTCCTAGTTGTAATCTTTTTGTTGATAGAAAATACAAATATTGTCCTCATTGTAGTGAAGAGATAGGAAAGAGTGATAAATATGAACAATTAGAAACACCTTCTAAAGAAATTATGCAAGAGCAGATTGTTGCATCAAGAACAGAAGCAACAGAAGTTGTTGAAACAAGTAGAACAAGATATTCAGTAAAGAAAGGTATTGCTGTTGAGGTAGGAGAGAGAGTAATTGGTGTATACAAAATTGTTGCTGAAAAACTTAATGAACTTTTTAAAAATGGTAAGTCTCTTGTAACTGCAAAAAAAGAGCAAGCAAAAAAAGTCTCTTCAGGAGAGAAGAAAAGTACAAAGAAAAACAAAAAGAAAAGATAACATATTATCCAAATAATCTCCTTTTGTGCTATTATTTCTTAATATAAGATTTGTATTAATGCTGTGTTTCAACAGATCATAGAAAAAGTAGAATTCTTCTTTGAGCAAATTCCTCCAGTAATTCTTTTCTTTCTAGTTATTGTAATTGGAATGTATAAATTCTGGCAGGGATGTTTGGTAACTAGAAAAGAGAATAACTCAATCTATGATATGTTTTTCTTCTCTTCGTTAATGGGTTTAATCGTTGGTAGAATCACATATATAATTTCTAATTGGGAAGAGTTTAATCAGTATATTTGGTATTGGTTGCCATATGAGAAATATGGAGATCAGACATTCTTTTTCAGATTGCTTCCTTGGAGATTCCTAAGAGTTTGGGATTGGGAGATAAACCTAATAGTTATGTTTGTTGGTTTTGTTGTTTTCGCAACGATTTGGACTTTAGCTGTTAAAAAATGGCAATGGAGTCATATGTATACACCAATATTTACTACTGCTACTACAATGATATCTTTGTCTTTCCTTCTCATCGGTCTCTATGTAGATAAAACAGAATGGATAATGCAGGGTGTAATAATATTAGTTCCTGTCCTAATTCTTGCAATTGCGGAGAGGGTAATTAGAGATAAAATTATTGGTCGAAAGGAAATGAGAATCCTTGCAATTACAGAAATAACACTTCTTGCAATACCAGTAGGGTACCTTGTATATAGCTATTTAATGATGGATGCTACTATGTTTGAGAAGGTTTCAATAGTAATCTTACTTGTTTGGTTTGTTTTTGGATCTTTTGTATATATTGCAGAAACAAACAAAGCTAATGTAACAATTGAAAAAGTATCCTCTTTAGGAACAATATCAGACTCTGATATTGATAGAACAATTAGATTATCAAAATAATGGATATGAATATAGATGGAGTAGGTGAAAGAATAGATAGATATCTTTTGTCTTACCTTCAAGAGAAGGGGTATGGATATGTTACAAGATCTTTTCTGAAGAGTAATTGGGAAAAAGGATTTGTTTTGTTAAATGGAAAGTCTGTAAAACCATCTTACAAAATAAAAGAAAAAGACAATGTAGAAATTCTTGAAGAAAAAATATTAAACACCTATGAAATTGTAGACCCAGATAATATCATCTCAGAAAAAGGATCTCTTAATATTGTATTTGAAGATTCAAATATACTTGTATTAAACAAAGAAAGTGGAATAAGTATTCATCCAGGTGTTGGTAACCCAAGTGGTACTATTGCTAATTTCGTTAGAGGATATTTAGAAGAAAAAGGTGAATATGACAACAAATTAAGTAGGGCAGGAGTTGTTCATCGACTAGATAAAGCTGTATCTGGATTAGTTGTATTTGCAAAAAACAAAGAAACCCAATTGTATCTTCAGAAACAATTTCAGGAGAGAAAGATAAACAAAATATATTATGCAAAGCTACAAGGTAAAGAACTCCCTCAAATTTTGGAAGATATCTTAAAAATTGGTAATGTAAATATTCAAAATGAAATTGAGAAGCTAAAATCAAATGATTTCGTTTGTGATGAAAGTTGGTATGAAGTATCTGGATATATATCTAGAAGTTCAAAAAATAGAATGAAGATGCAATTTTCTCCATTCTCTTCTCCATCTGGGAAAAACTCTGTTACATACCTTAAACCATTAAGTTCAAATGAATTATTGATAAAGATAGAGACAGGTAGAATGCACCAAATAAGAGCAACTCTAGCTTATCTAGGATTGTGTATTAAAGGGGATACTTTGTATGAATCTTCATCGGGAGGAGAAATACCTCAAAGAATAGAATTAAAATCTGTACTTCTAAATTTTACAAATATAAATGGAAAAGAATTACTTTTTGATTTACTAACCAATGAGAAGAAGTAGTGTTGTAACAAAATCAGTAAAGAAGAGAAAAAATTCAATAAATTTTAAAAATCTTTTCTTTTGGTTGGTAATTCTCTTTATTGCATCTTACATTGGATATTTTCTCTTTACATTCTTTAGTGTAAAAACATTCAATCCTTTGTTATCTGGATCTTTAGAAAGGTATCTTTTGTCAAAGGAAAGTGATGATATGGAGAAAACATTAATTATTTTGGAAGAAGGATATGACAACAATAGGAGGATATCTGATGTATATCTTGTACTTTCTAATAGTCAAAAGAAGATATCAATCGTTGTATATATTCCAGGTGATATTCACTTTGAAGCCTTAAAGGAAGACTTTGGTTCTTCAATAACTGTTTCATCGTTGAGATATGCTGGAGACTTTCTTCAAGAAGGTAGAGGTGTTGAATATGCAGTATGGCAATTGAGTCAAATGCTTGGTATTAAAGTAAACAACTATATTTTGGTATCTTCTGAAGCAAGGGATACATTAAACAATATCTCAGGTAACTCTGGTGGTATGCAGGAAAGTTTTAAAGAATATTATTCAGTAGATGACGGTTCTCAAATAGGGGAGAGCTTTTTTAAACTTCACAATATATCTTCTTCTCAATCATATATGAAGATTTTCTTTTCTCCCTCCGAATTTAAAAAGTTAGATCAAAATATATATTCTAATCTTTCTTTTACAAAAGCTTTTGGAAAAATATCTGGATACAGTGGTACAGTAAAGGGGACCCAAACATATGCAATTGATCTCTCATATTACAAATATCTAACAGAATCTATGTCAGAACAAGGAGGTCAAGTAACAAGTCTTAATACAGAATCTTTTGATACTACATTTAGAAATCTCTATGCAAAAGTAATAGATAGAGATTTAGAAGAAGAAAGTGTAAGAGTAGAAGTATACAATGGTAGTGGAATATCTGGTTCAGCATTTCAACTTGGAAGAAAAATTGAGAATACAGGTTGTGATGTAGTGAGATATGGAAATGCACCAAAGAATATTGAAAAAACGATAGTATATGTTCCTCAAAAAGAATTGTTTGCAAACTCATACAAAGTTGTAGAAGAGGTTCTATCTGGTACTTTTGAACTTGTAGAGGGTCGTCCTGAATTTATGACTACTGGAGATATCGTTATCGTTCTTGGAGAGGATATAAAATTAATGTATAGATTCTAGAAACATTTGCTTAAAAATCTTTTTTAATCTAAAATTCACCTATGGAAATAGTACTTTTAGTCCTAATAATCTTCTCTTTAATCTTTGTATTTGTTGTCTTTTGGCTTGCTGGAAAAAACAAGGTTGAAGATAATGTGTATGAAGATATCCGAAATCCATTTGTCATGCAAATCTTAGTCCCGAGGGAGAATGATAAGTCAGCACTTGCTGCAGAACAAATGTTTGCTTCTATACATGGTATTTTGGAAGGTAATCGAAAGTGTCAAGATATTGTTAGTCTTGAAGTAGTTTCTTCTGAAGAAGAAGGTATAAAATTCTATGTTGTTTCTCCAAGGGAAATCTCAAAATTTATAGAGGGGCAAATTTATGCTCAATATCCAAATGCAGATATTAGATATGTTCAAGATTATGCTCGTAATGATACTATCTCTTCAGAATCTTTTGTAACAATGGGGGAAATTGAAATGGAGAAAGACTACATTTTCCCAATAAAGACATTTAGAAGTTTTGAAGTTGATCCTCTTGCTGCTATTACTGGTGCAATGTCTGAACTAAACAAAGGTGAAAAAGTTTGGTTGCAAATTTTGATTAGACCAGTTGCTAACTACTGGCAAGCAAAATCAAAGGCATACATTACATCAATAAAGGAAGGTAAAGATCCTAACGGTATTAGTATTCTTGCTTCTTTGTCTAAACTAGTTTCAAATATGGGAAAAGCTTTAACGCAAGGACCGGATGCTAAACCTCAAAAAGAAGTTGTAAAACTGGAACCTGGACAAGAAGAGGAACTAAGCGAAATCGGGAATAAAATGTTGAAGTTGGGTTTTGAGTTTAAGATAAGAGTTGTTGCAAAGGCTGAAGAGCAGGTAAGATCGGAGCAGATGTTAAGGGATGTTGTTGCTAGTTTCAAACAGTTTACAACAGCTCACTTGAACAATTTTGTTCATGCAACTCCAGAAAAAAGTGGTAAGGAGCTCTATGATGATTATCTTAATAGGGTAATGGCTAGTGCAGAACCGGACATTCTTAATATTGAAGAACTTGCATCTTTGTATCATTTACCAAATATCTCAGTTGAAACTCCAAATATTGCATGGAGTAGGTCTAGAAAATTAGAACCACCTATGAATATACCTCGAGCTACAGAAGATGATGTTACTCTTTTTGGAGAGACTGATTATAGAGACACAAAAGTAGAATTTGGATTGAAGAGACGAGATAGAGTTAGGCATTTCTATTTACTTGGTAAAACAGGTACTGGTAAGTCTACACTCTTTAAGAATATGTTCATATCAGATGTCTTGGCAGGTGATGGCGCTTGCTTTGTAGATCCTCACGGAGATACTGTAGAGCAACTTTTAGAGTACATACCACCAAATAGAGTGGAAGATGTCGTTTACTTTAATCCTACAGATACTGAGCACCCAATTGGTTTTAATCTTTTGGAACTTAAAGATAAATCTCAAAGAGATTTAATAGCTGATGGCGTAGTAGAAGTGTTTAAGAAACAATTTGGAGATTCTTGGGGTCCAAGACTTCAATATATTCTCACGAATGCTGTGGCAACTGCATTGGAAGCACAAGGTACAACTCTTCTTGCTGTCATTAGGTTGTTAATTGATAATAACTTTAGAAAATTTATTCTAAAGCAGGTAGACGACCCAATCCTTTATAAATTCTGGACTGAGGAGTTTGCTCAGATGTCTCAGAATAGTAAACTACTTTCTGAATCTGTATCTCCAATCCAAAATAAAGTCGGAAGATTCATATCTTCTGCAGTAACTAGAAATATCATTGGACAAGTTAAGTCTACAATAGATCTACGAGAAATTATGGATAACAGGAAGATACTTTTAGTAAATCTTGCACAAGGAAGACTAGGTGAGGAAACAGCTTCTCTGTTAGGAGGAATGATCATTACAAGATTGCAAGCAACTGCTATGGAAAGAGTAGATGTCCCTGAAGAGGAAAGGAA
>JAAZOC010000066.1 GCA_012797935.1 Candidatus Microgenomates bacterium
ATCTATATGCCCTGTAAATTTCCTCATAAAGTCTGCATAACAATAAGCACAGCCAAATGAACATCCAGAGTAGGGGTTTATTACATAATCTGAACCAGGAAGCTTACTTGGAGTTAAAATTGTTTTTGATTTAATTAGTGTTAACTTCATCTTCCAATTATATTTCCTTTCTCTTGAATTTGATAGTGTGTTTTCCACTTGAGTATCTTTAATGTGGATAACTTCTCTATTGAGCGGTTTGTGCCGGTATACTGAGCTTTCCGTATGTCGCTATTACTATATTTACATACTACCGAACTATAGGGATTTTGTATTATCTAAATCACTCTGTTATGATCGATTGTTAATATAATCATTAAAAATATGGAATCCCTTTTCGCAATACCATTTCTTTTATTCTTCTTTTACATATCTCTAGCAATTGTTCTTGCTATTCTTTCTTTTGGTTTTTCTGTTTGGATGCTTGTTGATTGTATTCAAAGAGACGAGGAGGAGTTCAAAGATAAAAAGATGTGGTTAATACTCTTAGTTTTAGGATTGCTATTCCAATACAGTTTGTTAGTTTCTCTAGTATATTTCTTTGTTGTAAAAAAGACCTTTAAAAACTAGAACTTTGAACTACACTTCTGTATCATATATACATGGATGTCCCTTTAAGTGCCCCAAACCCACATATAGAAGAAGTATTTGAGAAACAAGAAAAGAAGAAACAAGGCTTCTCTGTTCTTGATTTCTTAGTTATACTTTCGGCTTTTTTTGTAATAGCTTTTCTTGGCTATCTCTATCTCAACCCAGACAAAAAAGGAGCAGATGTTAGAAATGTTCATAGAAGTGCGGATGTCTCAACAATACTAACAGCTGTTGTATCTTACAGTTCTCAGGAAAATGAAGTCCCAGATGAGATTCCTTTGTCCAATGTTTGTGTTTCTCCTGGTCACGAAATATGTAAAATTGGACCATATGATTGTAATGGTCTGGTTAATCTTTCTTTCTTAAATGATGGAGTAAGTTCTGAAAAATTGATATCCATACCATCAGACCCAATAAACAAATCAACAAATGGTACAGGATATTACATAGTACAAGATGGAGCAGGGAGAATAACTGTATGTTCTCCATATGCTGAAAGAAATGAAACTATCATGTTTACTAGGTCTGTATTTTAAATTATTATCTCTTTACATATGGAAGTAGAAAAATTAGATAGAACACACATCAAATTACAGTTTCTAATGCTTTTGGTCTCTCTTCTGTCGTTTCTTGTTTTGGCAGCATCAGTAGGGAATATTGTTTGGTTCTCAGATTTTAGAGACTTTGTTGTTTTGATATCTGGTGTTTTTGCACTATTCGTTGGTGTAATTGCATTGTTAAGATACTATACGAAGAAGGAGTATCTAACATTCTTTTTTCTTGGAATTGGTTTTTTAGGTGTTGGTATTTTTGATTTAGCTCAAGTTATTTTGGAATCAAATGGTTTTGTAAATCTTTTTTCATCTACAGAAACATATTCTTTTACTACAATTCTTTCCAAAGGGTTCCTCTCGTTCTTGATTTTTGCAAGTTGGTTTGTTGCTAGAAATCAAAAGAAGGATGCTACCGACAAGAATCTAGTTAAGAAAGAGAAGGTTGTAATGATGTTAGTATCTTCTGTATTTGTTCTTTTTGCTGGCTTTTTAATATCACTTTCTCTTTCCAACTTCATTGAAGAATCAGTACTTGTAGTGATTGCAGGCATTTTTTCTTTGTTGCTTCTTGTACTTTCTTTGTTAGGATACATATTTAGAAAAAATTGGGAATATTCAAATCTTGATTACTGGATAATATTTTCAATTTCATTCCTCATACTTTCGCAGATCTTTTACTTACCTTTTCTCAATCTTGAGTATTTCAATATGGTGAATCTCTCTGCATGGTCTCAATTAATTGCATACTGTGGTTTACTTGTTGGTTTTTTGAACAGTGTGTATGAGATGTTCCAATGGGAAAAGGGTTTGTTGAAGGAGTTAGAAGAAAAAAATAGTATAATTGAAGAGTCTAAGAAAAAGATAGAGGAGGCATATTTGGTAACGAGGAAAGAAAAGTGGGCTTTGGTAGATAAAGGGGGAGAGAAAAAGAAGAAGTAAAAATATGGAAGAATTTCATTCAAAATTAAAGAGGTATGACAAAAAGTTTGAGTATTCATATACTTTTGGAGCATATCCAACATTAGATCTTTTAAGAAAAAAGGTGGATGTTGTTTTTGAGGTATATATCAAAGAGGGGAGTCAGAGTAGTGATGGTGTAGAAGAGGTTGTAAGGCTTTGTAAGGAGGGTAATATTCCTTGTGAGGTGAATGATCGATTGATTGAGAAAATTGCATACAAGGAGAATACGTATGTTGTAGGGGTGTTTAAAAAGTATGAGTGTGAACTAAGTAAAGATTCTAATCATATTGTTTTGGTAAATCCAAGTAACACAGGTAATTTAGGTACAATCATTAGGACTATGTTAGGTTTTGGATTCAAGGATTTAGCAATCATTAAACCTGGTGTAGATATTTTTGAACCAAAGGTTGTTCGTTCTTCAATGGGTTCTCTTTTCCATATTAATTTTAGATATTTTAATAGTATTCAAGAATATATGGATATGTATGGGAAGAGAAATATATATCCATTTATGCTTGATGGTGCTAAGAATATATCCGAAGTTGAGTTTAAAGAGCCATTTTCATTTATACAAGGAAATGAAGGTAGTGGTTTGCCAAGTGAATTTAAGAATTTAGGTCAAAGTATATATATTCCACATTCAAAGGATATTGATTCTTTAAATCTTTCAATAGCTACAAGTATTGGTATGTGGGAATATCAAAGGAGGGAAAAGTAATGAAGTATGTATTTCCAAAAGATTTTCTCTGGGGAGCATCTACATCTAGTCATCAGATTGAGGGAGGATTGAAGAACAACTGGTCTGAGTGGGAAATACTTACTGCTAGAGAAAGAAGTGAGAATATACCGGATTGGTATGAATTCCCAAAGAATGTATTAGAAGAAGCAAAAGATCCAACTAAAAGAATTTCAGGAAAAGGTTGTGATAGTTACAATAGATGGAGAGAAGATATTGCAGCTTTAAAGGAATTAGGTTTAAACAGCTATCGTTTTTCAATTGAATGGTCAAGAATATTCCCTGAAAAAGGTTTAGTTTCAGAAAGTGGTTTGGAGTATTACAAGGAATTAATATCAGAGTTAAAAAAGAATGATATTGAACCTGTTCTTACTTGTTGGCACTGGACATTGCCACTATGGTTAGAAGAGGAGGGTGGTTTGTTATCAAGTAATATTGATGAGTATTTTAGAGAATATTTTAGAGTGTTGGCAAAGAATTTCGCTGGTGATGTTAAGTATTGGATTACTTTGAATGAGCCGGATATAGTTACAAGTAATTCATATCTTTTAGGATTGTGGCCTCCATGCAAGAAGAATATTTTTACTTTCATATATCTTTTCTATGTAAAGATGGTTAAGTTGCACAAGATTGGGTATGAGGAGATTACGGATGTAAATAATTTGGCTTTGGTTGGTGTTGCAAAGAACAATGCTGCATTAGAACCATACAACAAGAA
>JAAZOC010000067.1 GCA_012797935.1 Candidatus Microgenomates bacterium
ATATGATTGATATATTACAGTTGTTCTTGTTACTCCCCAATTATATTCTGAATCTGCATTTATCTTTTCAATATAGTCGTCAAGGTATGTATCAAATGCACTGCCATTACTGTTTGCAATTGGTGTTAGAGTTAATTTCTCCTCTGTACCAATTTTTTTCAGATCAACCAATCTATAGTCTTTAAAATCTGCAGATCTGTATGATATTACATATTCTTTAGGTATTTTTAGCACCCAAGGAAAATCAGGTAAGAGATCTTGCAATTCTTGGTTTGCAAGAAGTAAATCTCTTTCAGTTTCTTTCTTAACTCTTGCACTCAAACCAGATTGTGCATCTTCTAAAGATAGTAATTCGTACCAAACATCATTGAATTTTGAATATATTCTTAATCCCTTGTCTTCCTTCGCCCAATACTCTCCAGGTTTCATTTCTTCCGACCATATTGGAACAGAAAGAATATGTGTCCAACCAATGTTTGTTAACTCTGATTGGTAGTATTCGTATACATCATCAATGTTTTTGTCGTTTGGTAATCTGTAAGCAGAATTCCCTGAACTTATGAAATTTGCAACAGATGGTTCATTTACATTGTTTGCAAATATAAATTGTGATAGAGGAAAAGTTGGGATCTCTTCAATACAAACAACATACTCCTTTTCGTAATTTTCTAAAGGATTGTTATTTCTCGTTTTTAAAACATACATTACAGCAAAATACAAAATTGTAATCACAAAAAGTCCCAAGAAAATAATTCGAACAAAAGGAAGTACCGAGATGCTTCTCTTCCTCACACTTTGAGTCTTTGTTTCTTTTTTCTTGAATATTTTTAAACCAGTATTTCTTCTTTCAACTCTTCGCACGGGGGAGCTCTTTATGGGCATGTATATATCAGAGTCTCTTTTAATTTCCTTTTTCTTTTTTTTGAATAGGGGCATATTCTAGTTTACCATACTTCATGAAATAGGATATATGTAGTATAATTTTCTGCCAATGCGGGATCGTCTAATGGTAGGACAGCGGCCTTTGAAGCCGTGAATCATAGTTCGAATCTATGTCCCGCAAGTATTTTGTTATAATAAAAAATGAACCAAGTAGTTGATATCCTGCTTGTTGCAATCTGCCTACTATTTTTAATCCTAGGTGCTGAGTGGTTAATGACTGGTGCGGTTGCAATAGCTGAAAAATTTAGAGTTAGCAAATTAGTTATTGCTACTACACTTGTTGCTCTTGGCACTGGCTTGCCAACAATCGCTGTAAATGTAGCCTTTGTTTTGCTTGATAACAATGGATCAGAAGCTGTACTTGGTAATGCCTTGGGAACAAATTTTGTAAATATTGGCTTAGGTCTTGGTATTCCTGCATTGTTAATATCTCTGTAAATAAAATACCAAGTATTTGAAAAAGAAATACCTATTCTTCTTGGCATCTGTGCTTTGCTGACGAGCTTTTTTGTTGATGGACAAATATCTAGGTTTGAAGGTACTGTGCTATTTCTTCTTTACCTGATTTCTCTTTTTATTGTGTATCAGTATGCATATCGTGAAAGACTTGAGGAAAAAGACAAGGACCAGGTTGATTTAGATACAAGTACAATGTCTTACACTCCAACTAAAAATATTCCTTATACAAATATTTATACAAAGTTAATTGTAGGAATTCTTGGTTTAATACTTGCTTCTTTAATTTTGGCATATTCAGCACCAATGATCTCGAAAGATTTTAATATCTCAGAATATGTTTTAGGATTAACAGTTATTGGTATTGGAACATCTATACCAATGGTCATAACCTCAATAAAATCAGCATTTAAAGGGTATGTAGATATAATAATTGGAAATGTTTTTGGTAGTACAATTGCGAATATTACTCTTGGTATAGGTTTTGTAGCAATGATAAAACCATTAAGTACTTCTCAGGAAAGTATAGATGATATGTATTATTTTAATATTTTGAACATAGTTGTAATACTTTCACTTTTAATAGAAATGAAATTATTTGGTGGAAACAAAATATTAAGCAAATTGTCTGGTGCAGTTATTGTTTTTTCTTATCTCTGTTATCTTGCAACTAAATTCCTCTAAGATTTCTAAGTTGATTGTTTATTTTCTCAACTGTATTCTTTGTTATCATATCGTTCTCTTCTATACCAATACTATCTAACATATCCTCCAATTCTTCTTCAGATACAA
>JAAZOC010000068.1 GCA_012797935.1 Candidatus Microgenomates bacterium
CAAGTACAGGGTCAGTATTTAACTTGAGTTACAGTACAGATTACAAACCACATTTCCATGTACAAGGAAGCGGAGGAACATTACATTCCTATGATTCCCCAACAGCAATGGCAGTAAATAATTGGAACTATGTAGCGGCGACATACAATGGTAGTACAGGAGTGATAACTATATATATCAATGGAACATCAGTAGGATCATCAACAGGTACAGCAGGTACAATCAACAATGTATCTTTGCCAGTAATGATAGGTAAGTGTCCATTTAATACGATAGAGAGTGTAAAGGGTAGTATTGATGAAGTTAGATTAAGTAACAAAATTCGTTCTGAAGCAGAGATTCTTCAAGCATATAGTCTTGGAAGATATAGTAATCTTACAAGATACTTTGATTCTAAAGATTTATCTTCTAAATCTTCTATTTCTTTCAATTTAGCAGCTGATAGACCAGGTACATATCTAAGTGCAAACACATCAGAGTCATTCTTCAAGAATTATGAACCAGATAGTGATACAGTTGCCTATTGGCATCTAAATGAAGCAACAGCAAGTGGAAGTACAGTCTATGATAGTAGCGATAGAAAGAATAATGGTACTTTTTATGGGACATCATTTTCTTCTGGTAAAATTGGAGGTGCAAGAGTGTTTAATGGAAGCAGTGACTATATTCCAATTGATGAATGCTATATTGAAGGTTGTAACAGTGGTCTAGATCCAGCATATGTTTCTGTTGCAGCATGGATAAAAACTGATAGTATAGTGTCTTCAACAGAAACCATATACGATAGATTAAATAGTGCTCAAGGGTTTGCTTTGTATGTAAATTCTAGCGGTTTAGCAGCTTTTGGAATTAATGGTGGTACTGCTACCGCAGTTTCGACAACTAGAGTAGATGATATGGCATGGCACTATGTAGTTGGAACATATGATTTCCTTGCGGGTGGAACACAGGAGATAAAGATTTATGTAGACGGCATTTTGTCAGGTGCAGCTGACTATTCTTCTACAATCTCCTACACAGGTGCTAGAAATCAGATAGGTAGAATGGGTACTGGTAGCTATTTTGGTGGTGTTCTAGATGAGATTTCAGTTAGTGCAATTATTAGAACAGCTGATGAGATAAGGCAAGCATATGAAATTGGTCTTAGGTCAAAACAAATAGTTGTTGAATTTGGAGCAGGACTACAAAGTAGTAATTTGATTGCAAACTCTAGTGATACATCATTTACAATTGATTCAACAAAATATGGAGCTTCAAACTATGGGGACAATATATACAAATGGGACAAGATAATAATTAAGGAAAATTATGATGGTGTAGAGTATAGAGCTCAAGGAACAGTCTCTTCTGTAACTCAGGCTACAGGTGCTGTTACAGTATTTAACTGGGACAGTGGATCTACTTTCCCTTCAGGAGGATTTTCTGTAAATGCAGATGTTTTCAAATGGCAAAAAGAATATATCTCACTAAAGAATGCTATCCTCCCTACACATTTGGATTCTGTAACAATGCTTACATTTACATTCCTTAATGGCTCGCAAGGAAGAAATATTTGGATAGATGATATAAAGTCTGCATCATTTGGTAACGAAACTGATTTTACAAACAGCATAAATATAAATGGAAGATATTTCCAATACAAAGCAATAATTACAACAAATGAAATAAATGTAACTCCATATATTAGCTCTGTTCAGATGAGTTACGATGCAAGTTCTGCTCCAACAATGGATAAGATTATGAGACATGGTAAATGGTTTAATAATGGTCAGAAACAGAATTTCTGGTGGAGTAGTAACCAATAAAATTGTGTAGTATTATGTATATATAATTTAACTATATATCTCAATGGGAGCAGTAGGAGATGCAGTAAAAGATAACAAAAAAATTCTTTTCCTAGTTCTTGGTCTTTTATTTGTTTCTGTTGCAGGTCTTTATTTTACAAAAAACAATATGAACACAAATCTAACAAATGATCTTGTTAAAAAGAAATCTTACACAAAAGCCCAAGATGTACTAAAAGAAGGTGTAGACTACAGGGCTATTATTAAAACAAATCTTGGTAATATTGAAATAGATCTTTTGGAAAAAGAAACTCCTTTAGCAGTTAATAACTTCCTCTTTCTTGCGGGGGAAAAGTTCTATGATGGTATTACCTTTCATAGAGTTGTTAAAGATTTTGTAATACAAACAGGAGATCCTACAGGAACAGGTTCTGGTGGTCCTGGCTATTCATTTAAAGATGAAGATACTGATAGGCAGTATCAAGCATACTCTGTAGGTATGGCAAATTCTGGAGTCGATACAAACGGATCTCAATTCTTCATTACAGTAGGAAGTATTCCAGAGCAATATATTGATGCATTGAATAGTAGAGTCTATACTCTTTTTGGTCAAGTTGTTGATGGTTTCGCAGTTGTTGATTCAATTGGTAGAGTTGAAGTGAATAGCAACGACAAACCAATAAACCCAGTAACTATTGAAAGCATACAAATAATAGAGAATTAATCTTAGGTTAATCTCTTAAGTATATATTCTTCTTAATGGAAAAGAAGAATATTACAACATATATCATAATAGCATCAGTCTCTTTCTTAGCTGGATTATTCTTTAATCAGTTTTTTCTTTACAAATATTTTAACTTTGAAAAAGAACAAACAAAACAAGAAGATGCATCAGATATGAATATATCTTCTTTGGAAACAGAGGCAGATCGAAAAATATCTACTGTTGATACATGCAGTATATATGTTGATGTAAGTGGAGCTGTTGTTGAACCGGGTGTTTACTGCTTTGATAGCTATTCTCTTGTTATAGACGCTGTGAAGAAGGCAGGGGGCTTTAAAAAGGGAGTTGCTATGAACTATATATCTAGGAAATTAAATCTCTCATTGCGATTGAAAGAAAATGAAAAACTCTATTTCCCATTTGAGAAAGAAGTAAATTGTGAGCTTCAATCTTTCTCTCCGTTAATAGAGGAAACTACTGATGTTCAAGAGTCTTCAACATCGGCAAATACCTTAGAGGAAGAAGAAAATACCACTTCTAGTGAACAATGTGTGAACATAAATACAGCTACTAAAGAAGAGCTTAAAACTTTAAACGGAGTTGGTGATGTTACTGCTGAGAAAATAATGCAAGCAAGGCCTTTCCAAAAGATTGAAGATTTGCTCAATGTAAGTGGGATAGGGGAATCAACTTTCAACAAATTTAAAGAAGGTGTCTGCATATAAATTGTTGCACAATCTTAAAAAGGTCATAGACCTTTTCTTGGAAAGGCTTTTTGGATTGTTTCTGTATATATATGATTATCAAATTCTCTTTTATTCAACTTTCTTTGTGTTTACAACCATTTTAGCTCAATTTGTATTGAGAAACATTTTTCAATATCGTGTTATAGGTCTGCTTGCGACTGCTCTGGCTATATTGTTAATATATTTTCTTCTTCAGTCTTCTCTCTTTGTTGTATTGGAAGTTTTCAGAAGGAGATTTAAAGCAAAAAGCATAGGTTGTATATTTGTGATCTTTAGGAGAAGGGCATTCATTTCTTTCTGTATAGTGCTTTTCGTTGTACTAAGATTTTTCTGCTTGTTTGGTCGAGAAGAGAGCATATCAAGAATTACAAAGAGTTTCACCCTTGGTAACACGAAGTTTACTGGATATGTTACTGAAGAGGTAAGCGAAAAACATGGCAAAAGTACGACTACGATTGCCGTACTAGAGGGTTTGCCAGAATATGATGCAAATATTTTGGTGAACTATCCGAGCTACTATAATTTAACAATAGGGCAAGTATGCAAATTTGAAGGTATGCTTGTGGAACCGGAAAATTTCCTTGAATTTGACTACAAAGAATATTTAAAAAGAAAAAATATTTATTTAATTTCTGACAACCCGGGTTTTGAATGCCAAAATATTGAAGAAATTAGGAAAGGTTTCTTTCTTCGAAATATTTTGACTGATTTGAAATACAATCTTATTAAAAATGTTGATTTAGTACTGTCTGAGCCTCAGTCTTCTTTGTTAGTGGGTATATTGTTTGGTCAGAAAAGGCTTTTTAGTAATGTCTTTGATGGCTATGTCAGAATGGCAGGGGTGAGTCATGTCGTTGCAGCTTCTGGGTATAATGTTTCAATTTTAGTTGTTGCTATTGGAACCGCCTTTGGTTTTTTAAAAAGTAGAATTAAAATAACCGTGAGTCTTATAGCCATATGGTGTTTCACGCTCCTCTCTGGTCTTTCCTCTTCGATAATCAGAGCCTGTATAATGTTAACAATTTCTTTGTTAGCATTATTCTATGGAAGGGGGAACAGTATTCATATATCATTACCTCTTACTACCACAATCTTTCTACTATTTGATCCGTATATTCTTTATGATGTTGGTTTTCAACTTTCTTTATCTGCCACATTTGGTTTAGTATATATTTCACCAATACTTCAAAAAATTACAGAAAAACTTTTTCAGAAAAGAAAATTTTTAATATTAGAACAATATGTTATTCCTACTATGAGTTGTACTATATCCACATTGCCTGTATCAGTATCTATTTTCCAAACATTTTCTATCTGGTCTGTTCCTGCTAACACATTTATTCTTCCAATCATTGAA
>JAAZOC010000069.1 GCA_012797935.1 Candidatus Microgenomates bacterium
GCAGGTTTCTTTTTGTTGTCTTTCTTTGTTTCTGTATTTTTCTTTTTTACAATTGAAAAGAAGTACAAATGGTTACCTACTCTACTCTTCTTCTCTTCTTCTCTTGTTCTTTTTACATTCTCAAGAATAGTAATTTGTCTTTTTGGTTTAAATCTTCTTGTTCTCTTTATTTTGTTCATTAGAAAAAGAAAGTTATTCTTCTCATTTACCCCACTTCTTTTTATTGAAAGATTTGTTAATCTTTTTACTGGTGGAGATACGAGTGCATTAGATAGGGTTAATCTTTTCAAATCAAGTATTTCTGTTTTTAAAGAAAATTGGTATATGGGAACAGGAATGGGAAGATTTGTAAAAGCTATGGAGGATTTTGTCCCAAGAACTGCTAGTGGTATACAACTTTTGCAACCAGTTCATAATGTTATTATGCTTCTTCTTACAGATTTGGGAATTTTTGGATTTGTTTCTTTTGTAATACTTTTTTACAAAATATGTGTTTTAAATATAAAGAAAGTAAATATTGGAGTGATTGCTATAACCAGCTCTCTCTTTGTTATTTGTATGTTTGATCACTATTTGTTATCTTTGCCTCAGGGTTTAATATTGATGGGGATTTTCTTTGTTCTTTTGTTTGAAGTCTCAAAGATTCTGAATTATGCAGAAGATGATGTAGACAAGTATTAATCCTATCCCCTCACCTTTAGAAATCAATTTCTTTCTTCCAAGTATTGCAAATATATAGAATACAAGAATTGCTAAGACTAAGAAGAATATATCAAGTGAAAACTCTCTCATATCAAGAGTTTTAAAAAAAGATGAAAGCCCTGGGATTAGAAGTATATTTATCATTGTTGCACCTAATATGTTGCCAAGGCTAAGTTGTAGGTTCCCTCTTTTTATCACAGTAAGGCAAGTCACTAGCTCAGGAAGAGATACCCCTATTGCTAGGATAAAGAAGCCAACAGCGGTTTGAGATATACCGAATTCCACAGATGCTGATACTAAATTATCTACACATAATCTACCTGCAACTATTAGTAGTACAAAGGAGAGGGTTAGATATATTAGATTGAATTTTGTATCACTTTTTACTGTTATTGTATGGTTGTTTTTACTTGCAAAGAAAACAGATATTAAGAGTATGGTTACTGTTATTATTCCCATTATCCATGTTATTTGGAATTTGAATATAACTAGTAAGAGTAAGAAAATAATAGACGAGCCTAGTGTTACTGGTATGTTCTTCTTCACATCAATTTCGCTAAGTTTGTATTTTGAGAAAAGAGCTAAAATACCAAGTAAAAGAGATACATTTACAAGTGCACTTCCAATGAATGTTGAAATTGTAATTTCTTGATGATTTGTAATTGTTGAGTATATACCAATGACAATATCTGGCAGTGAAGTACCAAGAGATATTAATGTAAACCCTATTAAGAAGCTACTAATCTTTATTTTTTTTGCTAATGCTACTGATTGATCTATGAACAAATCTGCAGATTTAAGTAGTACAGATAAAGAAATTAATGATATTAGTAGATAGATCATATTTTTAGCAGTTTGTATATGTACGAGACGGAGAGAGTGGGATTCGAACCCACGGTATAATTTCTTATACGCACGCACTCCAAGCGTGTCCTTTCGACCGCTCAGGCATCTCTCCAATGGCGTACCTGGCCGGAATCGAACCGACAACCTACTGCTTAGAAGGCAATTGCTCTATCCTATTGAGCTACAGGTACATAACAGAAGCATTCTATCAATAATTGTGATGAAAATAAAGGCTAAAGAACTTCTTTTATTTCTATTAACACAGCACCTTGTCTTCTTGGGAAGTGTTTAAATGTATCTGGAAAATTCTCAGGTTTAAACTCTACCTCCGTTTGTTTGTCGGAGAATACTAAGCTCTTTAAATATTCATTACCATCTTTCCAGTTCATTGTTTTAACCTTGTTTATTATCTCCTCTTTGTTTACCTTAGGTTTGACTGATCCCTTCGCAACTAATTTGATCTTAATACTATCTTTCTTATCTTCTACAACAGAAACTGTTTTCTCAATATCATCACCTAGAGCTAATTCTAAGTCTCTATCACTTTCGAAGAGATTTTTATCTATAGCATCTTGAGTTAACATTTTTGCAATACCCTCATCGAATCCATCTTTAAGGAAATATTTTGCAGTACTTTTAGTTTTTATTGAAAGATTAACATCGCCAGCTTCTGTCCCAACAGCTTTGTCTGTATTTGTACTGTCCTTGTCTACCTCACTTGTTATTGAATCTGCAATTATTTCCCAACCACCACCCTTCTCTTTCAATTCTTGTTCTCCTTCCTCAAATGCAATTTTTTGAAGTTCTTCAACACCTGCTGTTACATCTGCCTGTGAAAGAACAGTATATTGTTCCTTTGAACCACCACTAAAAGCCCCACTACTATTCATTGCATATACCTCATTTGCAGAGAAACCTTGTACAGTAAAGTGCTGGCCAGAAGAAAGATTATATTCTTCCCCTACTTCAATTGCAGTTACAGAAGCCTCCGCAATATTGTTACACTCAACTGATGTTGCAGCATCTAATTTGAAAGATTTGCCTGAAGAAGAAGAAACAATGACATGGCCCTGTGGTAGTGCAATTGCAGAAATATTTGTACAACCTCCTACTTTTACATATGCAATATTAACCTTTCCTTTTGCCTTCTCTCCTCTGAATGCTGTTCCTGTTGCTTTTATATTTGAAGATCTTGATTTCTCAACAGTTTCTGTCTTTACTGGAATTTTTGAATTTTCAAAATCAACAGCTTTAATATTTTCATCTCCTGTAAACACTTTCTCAATATTTGCTTCTTTTGCTTCTACATATATTCTTATTTTTACAAAAGGTGCTGTGTTGTAATATATGACTAGTGAAAGTATTGCTACTACAAGAAGTGATATGCCAACGAGAGGGGCAAATTTTTTAACTTTTGTTGGATATTGTATTTTTTTAAAAATGGAGCCAAGCTTATTAAGTACAGGTGATACCTTATTACCAACACTCTTTAGAACTTCGGTATTCCTAATTGGTGCTTGTTGTACCTTTGGTGTTTCTTCTACCTTTTCAATATTGGCTTCTTCCCCACTTTCATTTATGTCTTCATCAAATGTAATTAAGATGTCTTCTTCTTTTTCTGGAATACTTCTACTTTGTTCTATCGCAGT
Source organism: Candidatus Microgenomates bacterium (assembly GCA_012797935.1). GTDB lineage: Bacteria > Patescibacteriota > Dojkabacteria > SC72 > SC72 > UBA5232. Next base: position 3,198 of record JAAZOC010000069.1, read on the forward strand.
ATTTATTCTTTCTTGAAATGGAGTATTTGTTTTTACTTCTTCCTTATCTTGTTCTGCTACTTTTTCTATCCTCTTACTTCCATGTGGATTGTATCTTCTTGCTCTGTTTATCATTTCTTTTTCCCACATCTCTTCCGTTGGATAGTTTGGTGTATCTATGGTTGTTAAACCTGCTAAATTTGCATTCCTTATACCTGTTGGGTTTTTAATGATTTGTGCTATTACAGATTTGTCTCTTTCGTCTGCGGTTTCAAGTATGACTTTGAGGTTTATTGGGCTAATTAAAAGATCTGATTCTTCTGCAAATGTAACAAGAATTCTCTCATTTGAAGAATCTAATATCCCACTAACAATATCTGTTAATTCATCGTCTTTCCCAATTACTATTTTTGTTATTTTTTTATCTTCCTCCATTTTTTACTTCATTATCATATACAAATTTTGCTAGAGATGCAGGAGTTATATCAAAAACATTTCTTAATTCTCCACTATCATCTTTTATATTATCAAGTTTCTCTGGTGTAAAGAACTCTATTTTGGGAACTACTGAGAAAGGAAGGAATTTTTTCCAAGGGAATTCTAGCATTACTTCTCTAATCTCTGGTAACAAAGAGCCACCACCACAAATGTATATTTGATTTGGGAATGTAGTGATATCATCGCAGTAAGACATTGCAGACTTAAGTGTTTTCATCCAAAGTCTTGCAACTGGGTATACAATTTTCTGAATATCTCTAGAAAGGTCTTTAGAAAGTTCTTTCTGGGAATATTTAATTTTTCTTTGTTCTGCTATCCTGTAATCTATTTCGAGTGCTTTAGCTATTTCTTTTGTAAAAGTTCGACCTCCAAATGCAAACATTTTCGTTTCTAGAACATTGCCTTTTTCTACTACTGCAATATCAGTTGTTCCTCCACCGATATCTATGAATATTCCTGAGAAATCTCTATTTGAGGATCCAGAAAAAGCTCTCGCTACTGCAAATGGTTGAGATACAATTCCTAACACATTCATTCCTAATTCTGCAGCAACTTTCTTTAAGGCTTCTACATATGTTTTAGGTGCGAATGATGCATAGTAATTTAGTTTTACATCTCTACCTTTGTACCCTATTAATGAATCTACTGGCATTCCACCTATTTCTAACCCTGTTTTAGTTATATGTAATATTTCAATATCCTCATTTGTTAGTCCTATTCTCTGGCCAAGATCTTCTTTCCCATTAACTTCTATCTTGTTTTCAATCTGTTGAATTATCTTTTCTTGCTCTTTTGGAGTTACTTCCTTTTCATAGTTTTCTTCTCTTTGGTAGTTAACAACAATGGAAACTCCTTGTATATATTCTCCTGCTATCCCCATCACTACATTCTTAGGATATTCCTCTCCTGCTAATTTCTCTGTCAAAGACGAAATTGAAAGACGACAATTTTCAAGTACTGTATCAAGGTTGGTAATTATCCCACTTCGCATTGCATGTTGCTGTTGTTCTATTCTTGAGACTTTCGATATTTCTACACCAAGATTATCTACAGTAAAAAGCATACTTTTTAGCATTTCAGTACCAATATCAAGGGCGACAACATTATCGTCCTTTGTTAATGGTTTCTTTGGTGTTTTGCTCAAGAAAGGCAGATTGAACATGCTAAAGTATAGCATATTTAGTTGATGTTTTAGATAACTGCGATCAAAATGATTGGTTCTCTTTCTGTCCTTTTGTATATCAATTTGGAAAGGTTCTTTTCTAAGCTTTTCTTTAATTCTTCTTCCTCGTATTTATTTCTTTGAATGCTATCTCGTACCCATTCTCTATGCGTGTCAAATATACAATTTTGGATCTCATTTAAAAGATTCTGAGAATTCTTGAAATATATGAATCCTCTTGAAAGGAATCTTGGTCTTCCTAATATCTTTTTTGTTTTAGAGCTAAGATTTAAGATTACTGTAAAAATACCAAACTCAGAAAGTTGTTTTCTATCTTTTAGAACTATATCGCCAATATCTCCTACTCCTAAGCCATCAATCAATATTGGTTTGGACTCTATTTTAGTACCTCTCTTCCAATATCTACCATTATATTCCCATGTCTGACCATCTTCAGTTAAAAATATCTCATCTGATCTAAATCCCCATCTTTGAAGATTTAGTTTATTAAAGTATCTGAATGTTAAGGAACCATGTACAGGCATTACATTTTTAGGTTGAGTTAAATCTAACATCGCCTTAATGTCTTCTTGGTTTCCATGTCCAGTTGAGTGTATCTTCATATTCACAGAATCTTTCATCAAATCTGCACCTAGAGATATTAATCTATCTGTTACTTTTTCTATCTTTGTAATATTTTCTGGAATTTCAGATGAAGACATTATTACTAAATCACCCTTTTTTATCTTGATGAATTTATGCTCGTTTAGAGAAATTCTATTTAAAGCTGCAAATCTTTCACCTTGACTACCGGTACAAAGAATGAGTATCTCGTTATCTGGATATTTATTAATGTCTTTATCTTTTATGAATATACTGTCATCTACATTTATGTACCTATTCTCTCGAGCTATTAAGATAGCCTGATCAAGACTTCTACCAGAAAGTAATACCTTTCTCTTTGTCTTTTGTGCTATTGATATTAGAGAGTAAAGTCTAGTAATCAAAGATGAAAATGCAGAAACAATTACTCTACCGTTATATTTTGAAATTATTTCTTCTAGATTTGTTGAAATCTCTGTCTCAGATGGAGCCTTACCAGGAACTGTAGCATTTGTACTCTCCATTAATGCTAAATCTATTTTTCCTTTTAACTTACTTAATTCTTGGTAATCAGATTCTGGTTCATTTGCAGGTGATGTATCAAATTTAAAATCTCCAGAGAAAAACAAATTTCCATTTGGTGATTGCAAAAATATTGAGAATGCATCTGGAATACTGTGATTTATTCCAATGAATCTAGCTCTAAAGTTTTTACCAATATTTACATCAGTTCTCCTATCTACCCCATATATCTTAACTCGTTTATCCATTTTGTACTCTCTCATTTTTAATTCGATGAGAGATTTTGCAAAACCACCTGCATATATTGGAGGATAGTCTAACTCTGGAAGCATCCATTTAAGAGCACCAATGTGATCTAAATGCCCATGGGTTATGAGTATTGCTTTAATTTTTTTCTTATTCTTTTTTAAATATCGAGTATTAGGAATTAAATAGTCGATACCATACATTTCTTGACCTGGGAAAGAATACCCAGCATCTACTATTACAATCTCATTATCATATTCTACAAAGTTTGAATTCCTTCCAATCTCTGATGTCCCTGAAAGTGTACAAAGTTTTAATGTGTGTCTATTATTATTGTTCATAGTTCTCATTATATCAGATATTTCTGTGATATAATTGTGGAATCTTAAAATACCGGCAATTTATGGACAAAGACAGCATATCTAAAACATTCGAATCAAAAGAAGAAGAGATATATTCTCTTTGGGAGGAATCGTCTCTTTTTAATCCTGATAATATGGAAAAATATTTGCAGGAGAACGGATTTAATGTAAAGAAACCATTCACAATTACTCTCCCTCCTCCAAATGCTAATGGTAATCTCCACTTGGGACATATGTGTGGATATTCTTTCCATGATGCAATTGGTAGATATATGAGAATGACAGGACATCCTACTCTACTTTTACCTGGTAAAGATCATGCTGGTATTCAAACCGAAACATCTTTTACTAAAGAATTACAAAAGCAAGGGGAAAGTAAATGGGATTTGGGTAGAGATGAGTTTTACAAGAGATGTTATGAATTTTGTATGACAAATGCTCAAAATGCTAGATCTCAGGAAAAAAGAATTGGTTTGTCAGCTGATTACTCTAGAGAATTTTTTACATTGGATCCAAGATTAACAAAGATAGTTTACGAAACATTCTATAAAATGTTTAAAGAAGGTATGGTTTACAGGGATAAAAGGATTGTAAATGTTTGTCCTAATTGTAAAACTGCACTCGCAGATATTGATACTGAACATGAAGAAAAGAGAGGTATATTTGCATATATCATATATCCATTTGTTGAAGAAGAAGACAAAAAGAAAGCAATGGAGAGATTTGGAGTTGAAGGTATTACTGTTGCAACAACAAGACCAGAGACTATGATTGGAGATACTGCTGTTGCTGTTAATCCTAAAGATGAAAGATACAAAGAATTTGTAGGAAAGAAAGTTTTACTTCCTATTGCAGAAAGAGAAATTCCAATAATTGCAGATGAAGCTATTGATATAGAGGTTGGTACTGGAGCTTTGAAGGTTACTCCTGCTCATTCCCCTATTGATTTTGAAATTGGTAAGAAACATGGGTTGGAAGTAATGAATGTTATTGATGAAGAGGGGAAGATGACTGGACAAATACCAGAAAGATTTAAAGGAATGGGTACAATTGATTGTTCAAAGGCATTAGTAAAAGAACTTGATGAATTAAAATTGCTTGTTAAGATTGAAAATATTAAACATGATGTAGCAGTATGTGAAAGATGTGGTACATCAATAGAACCTATCATCTCAAATCAGTGGTACTTAAATGTAGAACCTTTGGCTAAGAAAGCTCTTGAAGCTATTAAGAAAGGTGAATACAAAGTAGTTCCAAGTGGGCAACAAAAAGCTTTAGAATATTTTTTTGAGAATATTCAGCCTTGGTGTATTTCTAGACAATTATGGTGGGGACAAAGAATTCCTGTTTGGTACAACGGAGGAAAGAAACTCTATGATTGGTTGAATGAGAACAATGGTAAAACAGTTTCAGACTATGAAGAAACTACAGGTATTAAAGCAAATGGTACTGGAGAAATATTCTTAGGAGAGAATGCTCCTGATGATTCTGATGTTTGGGAAGCTGAAACAGATATGTTTGATACGTGGTTTAGTTCTGGACAGTGGCCTTACTCTACTCTTGGTGGTGTTGATGGTGAAGATTTCAAGAAGTACTATCCTACTCAGTTAATGGTTCATGCTAGAGATATCTTGTTCTGGTGGTCTGCAAGAATGATAATGTTTGGTTTTTACAAGACTGATGAAGTTCCTTTCCCTGCAACTTTCTTAACAGGTATGATATTGGCTTCTGATGGGTCTAAAATGTCTAAATCTAAAGGAAACGGTGTTGAACCTCAAGAAGTTTTTGGGAAATATGGTGCAGATTCTCTAAGACTTTGGTATTACTCTGATGCTCTTCCAGGTTCAAATGCTCCTTTAAGAGAGGAGAAGATAAAAGGAAATAGAAATTTTGTTAACAAGATTTGGAATGCAAGTAGATTTATCTTAATGAATATTGATGAATCAGAAATAGATGAAATAATCGGTTGTGATGTAAAAGATACAGAAAGAGTATTAAAAACAAAGGAACATTTAGAAAAGGTTGGTAAGTATATTGAAAAATATCAATTCAATTTAGGAGCTGAAGCTATTAGAGAATTCTTCTGGCATGAATTATGCGACAAATGGATTGAGGAGATAAAGAATGAAATAAAAGATTCTCCTGTTGGTAGTGATATTAGAAAAGAGAAACTTTCTGAATTACTGTACATCCTAAAGGAGAATTTGAAGATTATGCATCCATTCATACCTTTTGTAACTGAAGCTGTATGGCAAGAATTAGTAAAGCTAGGCTTAGCAAAGGGAATGTTGATGTCTCAGCAGATGATGTCCCTCTAGGGACATATATTTCTAACCATAATTAAATAGTTATATAATCATAATTAGGATTATATTTTTGATATAAGTTATTTTTGAATTTAAATGGATAAAAAACTATACATAACAACTACACTCCCCTATGTAAATGCAGAACCTCACATTGGTCATGCCTTGGAATTTGTTCAAGCAGATACGATATCTAGATACTTTAAGATTAAATTGGGATCTGAAAACGTATTCTTCAATGTTGGTACTGATGAACATGGACAGAAAATATTTAGAAAAGCAAAAGAAGAATGCTTAGAAATACAAGACTTTGTAGATAAGTATTCACAAAGATTTAAAGATTTCTGCAAGTTATTTCTTGTTGAATATGATTCCTTTTACAGAACATCAACAAAAGAACATCATAAAGCAGCTCAAGAATTTTGGAAAAAGTGTCAAGATAATGGAGATATATACAAGAAAAGATACAGTGGCAGGTATTGTGTAGGTTGTGAAAGATTCATAACTGAGAAAGAGCTTGTTGATGGAAAGTGTCCAGATCATGGAACTGAACCGGAATTTAGAGATGAGGAGAACTATTTCTTCAAACTATCTGGTTACAGAGATCATCTTCTTAATTGGTTGAAAAGTAATCCAGATATTTTAAAACCTGTATCTAAGCTAGAAGAACTAAAATCGATTATTTCAGAAGCTGAGGATATTAGTATTTCTAGATTGAGAGAAAATTTGCCATGGGGTATAGAAGTACCAAACGATCCTGAGCAAGTATTCTATGTTTGGTTTGATGCTCTAACAAACTATGCAATTGCAGTTGGTTTTGGTAGCGATGAAAAGCGATTGAATGAATGGTGGCCAGGGATTCAGTTATTTGGACCAGATAATCTTAGATTTCAAGGATGTATTTGGCAGAGCATGTTGGCTTCAGCTGGACTTTCTCAAACTGCAAAACTACTTGAGCATGGAATGGTGTTAGGTTCGGATGGAAGAAAAATGTCAAAAACTTTGGGAAATGTAATCTCACCATTTGATCAAGAAGAAAAATATGGAGCAGAAGTTGTAAGATTCTACCTACTCTCTGGTATTTCTACATATTCTGATTCTCCGTACAAGGAAGAAGATCTTGTTAATATGTATAACTCAAGACTTGCAAATAATTTTGGTAATTTGTTGAATCGTGTAATTCATCTCTCAAATACAAAAGAGGTAAATATTAATAGATATGATGATGTTGAAGAAGATTTCAAGACGAAGGTAGATTCTCTTAAGGACGAGGCAGAATCTTTGTATGATCAATATGAGATAGCTCTTGCAAGTGAAAAAGTTGATATGTTAGCCGATTTCGGAAATAAATACATAACTGAAAAGGAACCATGGAACAAAAATCTTACAAAAGAAGAAGTCGAAAAAATACTTAACAACCTAAGTTATTTGTTAAATATTGTTATCTCTCTATATACACCTATCATTCCTAATAGTTGTAGTAAAGCATCCAAAGCATTAAATGATAGAGAAAGTATTATTTTGTTTAATAAGATATAGCTGTTTATGCTATACTGAACTTAGTAAACATATATAACTGCCCAAATGTTAGGTACAGAAAAACAACCAAAATCAATAAACTTCTTGGAAGCTGTATATTCTCCAAATGACATTTGGTCTAGTGCATATCTTTGGTTAACAGAGGTAGGAAAATACCTCTTAATTGCTGTTGAGGTTGTTGTTTTAGGTGTATTTTTTTCAAGATTCATATTAGATAGAAAGAATAATGATCTTACAGAACAAGTAAATAGTCAGGTTGTTCTTCTTTCAAATGATACTTGGAGAACAAATGCTGCACTTTTTGAGAATTACCAAGTCCTTTTTAGTGATATTAAGAAAGTTAGAACAGAACAAAGTATTAATTCCTTGATCGTAAGTGAGCTGATTGGTGGTATCCCATCGACACTTACTTTAGAAAGTTTTTCTTTTAATGGAAATAGAGTTTCCTTTCAGATAAGTGCTTCAAGTTTGGAGGCTGTAACTAATTATGAGACAGCATTAAAGAACAATTCTGATTATTATGATGTAAAGTTCTCAATTAACAAAGATAGTACTGAAATAAATGTTGTCATATCTTTTGGTTTAACTTCGTCTTCAGAGAAAAAATAATGGAAGAAAAGAATATCAACACAGTTGAATATATTAAAATGGTAAAAGAGTCTCCAGAGAAGAAGAAGGCTTATATTTATTTGGGTTTTACTATCTTAATTACAGCATTATTGATTGTATTTGCTCTTAGACCTACCATTACAGTAATAACAAGGATAAATAAAGAGCTTAAAGAGAAAAATGCTTTAACAAAATCATTAGAAAACAAGATATCAACTCTCTCTGCTCTAGAGCAACAGTATGCAGAGAACAAGAAGGAGTTAGGAAATCTAGAATTAATCTTTCCAGCAGATGGTAACTTTAGTCTTTTAATGTCTAATATTGATTCAGTGGTTTCTAGAAATGGTTTTGCTTTGTCTTCAATCAATTTTGATGATTACAAAGGTGAGCTTTTTTCTTCCAATACAACAGTTTTACAACCAAAGACTTTGAGAATTGGTCTTAAGGGAAAAGAAGTAAATCTTGTTAATCTTCTTAGAGATTTAGAGGCATTGCCTATGTATCCAGTTATTGAAACTGTTTCTTTCTCGACTCAAAAGGGACAAGATGGTCTTCAATCATTTAGTATTTCAATTAGAGTCTATGATATTGATAATGATAAATTTTATAAGCAATAAGCTATGGAATTAGTAAAAAAATCTTTAGTAGCATTAGTATTGTTATTTGTTGTTTGCTTAGTATGTGTCGGTTTATCTATATATTTTAATTCTAGTGCTGTTAATGTTAATCCAAATGCAAATTCATACATTAAACAGTTAAGAAATCAGTTTGATCTGGAAGAATTACAAAAAATCACAGAGAGAACGACTGATAGTTTCCCGGTGCAACCTGAAGAATTCTTTTCTCTTGTAGGAGAGGATTAGTCTATATAGTCACTTAATCTCTGTTGTGCTGATTTTTCCTTTAGTCTCTTTAAAGCTTTTGCTTCTATTTGTCTAATTCTTTCTCTTGTTACACCAAATTCTCTTCCAACTTCTTCAAGTGTTCTTGAAACTCCATCATCTAGGCCAAATCTAAGTGTTAAAACTCTTCTTTCTCTATCTTGTAATGTGTCCAAAATATCATGTAACTGGTTTCTAAGATATTCACTTGTTGCATATTCCTCTGGTGATTGAGACCAATCATCAGGAATAATATCTTGTAGTTTACTATCTTTTTCCTCACCTATTGGAGTTGCTAATGATGTTGGATTTTGTTTTATCTTTTTTATTTCAGCTATCTTTTCTATTTCGATATCCATCTCTTTTGCTATTTCCTCATCTGTTGCAGGTCTACCAAGCTTTGTTGCTAAAGTATTACTTACTTTGTTGAACTTGTTAATAGTTTCAATCATATGAACAGGTACTCTAATAGTTCTTGCCTGGTCTGCAATTGCTCTTGTTATTGCCTGTCTAATCCACCATGTAGCATAAGTAGAGAATTTAAAACCTTTAGTATAGTCAAATTTCTCAACTGCTCTCATTAATCCAATATTACCTTCTTGTATCAAGTCTAGTAATTCAAGGTTACTTTTACTGTATTTTTTAGCGATACTAACAACAAGTCTTAGGTTTGCAGTTATTAGTAATTGACCTGCTTCTTTGTCTCCTTTCTCAATCCTTTTTGCGAGAATAATTTCCTCTTCTCCATTCAAAAGAGGAATTCTACCTATTTCGTAAAGGTATGATCTAATTGCATCAGTAGAAAGATTTGTTTGTATTGTCTTAAGAATCTTTATTTTGTTCTCAAGTGTAAGTTCTTCTTTAGTTTGTGTCTCTACATTTTCTTCTGGTTCTAGTACTTCTATTTCATTTTCCTGTAACTTCTCAAATATTTCATCAAGTAATTCTATCTCCTCTTCAATTGTTGGAAATACATCCAAGAGATCCTCTTGTGTAAGAAAGCCTTGGTCTTTTCCCTTTTTTACAAGGTAACTAATAGCCTTACTTTTATTTGTCATATTTTGATTATGGTATAATTTATATTATGAACTATGATGATATTAATATAACTGAAAAGAAGCAATTTTTTCTTGATTCTGTTGCAAAATTCTGTGACAAGTGTGGTGGCCCATATTCAGTAGATGATGTTAAAATACTTCAAGACACTAAAACTTCCGCAATTATACACTTCTCGTGCCATATTTGTAAATCAAAGCATATTGCCTCGTTCGTTGCAAAATATGGTATTAGTAGCAGGGTTCCAATTAATACTGATTTAGAGGTTGATGAAGTACAGAAATTTTCTAAAAAGAAAGTTCTTTCGCTTCAGAATATTCTTGATCTGTATATAGGAATTAAAGATAAAACAAAGATTACTATTTAGTTTGGGATTCTAAAGACTATTGGGTAATTTGTATCTTTACTTAACTCAAATCTCCCAGATAGCTGATTGCTTATACTGTTTAACCCACCTGAATTATCTAATACCCAAGTAGATGGATAGTTTACACTTAAGACATAACCATGTTTCTTTTCTCCTGCTTGTTTAAATATATTCATATCGAAGAATGCTGTATTGTCCTCTATTTGAATTGGGAAATTAGTATTACTTTCGTCCCTTTCAAGCCTATACGAAATTTCAATAGAGGAAGTTGTTTTAATTGGTATATTAAACCAACCACCAATTACTTTAAATCCACTCTCTCTGTATATTGTATATTCATTATTCTCAATACCGGATATTTTCAGAATTTTTGCTTCTGATGGTATATATATTCTTTGATAGTTTACATAATCTCCCTCTGGGTATGTTTTTGTTGTAGAGTTGTTTTCTACAGAAACACTGTATGAGAAATCCACAGTATCTTTGTCTTTTATGTCTACATTAAGATTGTAGCTTTTGTCTAAGTAAAGATTTGCTTTGTTTCCACCCCAATTCCAATCGATTGCGATCGGTGCATCATTATATTTTGAATCTAATGTACCTGCCCAGTTTCTTGTTGCAAAGAAATTTAGAGCATCAGTATTTCTTAAATTAACTTGTAAATGTTTTTCATCAAGAGATGAAAGTAATGTATCACTTAATCCAATTAATCCAGAAATATCTGAAGAAAGTAATTTAGTTACCATTTCATTTGCTAAATTTGCTAAGAAAGTTGTTTTCTCTGTTGATCCTGGTGTGAAATTATTGTGCATCTCAAATATCTTTGAATATATATTTTCACTAGTTATCAACTCACTTTCGCCGGGTACTTCTATTCCTCCCCAAGCATCTAGGAGTTTTTGTACAACTGCTATATCTACAGTAATAACTCCATCAAGTTTATTCCCCTTCCCAATATCTTTTATGAACTCTTCTGCAGCCATCTGTGTCTCTGAGAGGTCAGGAGACCAGTTAACTAATGAAAATGGCCATTCAGTTAAAGAGAGAGCATTAGACATAGATTTAGAAGGTGTAAGCTTCTTGCCGGCAATTCTTAAAGTCCCTTCTGCATTGTAAACATCATCGACAAATATCTCTCTAATCTGTCCACCTTCTATACCCACAAGGCCATAACTTGTTAACCAACCACCTGTACTTCTTAATTCAGATTCGTTCTGGAAAAGTATCAAATATCTTTTTCTTTCATCGACTCCTAATACATCTGGAAGGAAAGAAGTTGTTTCCTCGAATGTTTTTGTTCCATCTTCTAATTTTTGTGCTAGATCTTTAACTAGAAGTATCTTGTCTTGAAGAAATTTAGGGAAAGAAGTTGTTTTAAGATTTGTAATAATTTCTGTTGCTAATGATATCTTGTATGAAGCTTCGTCTAACTTGTATTTATTTTCTTCTATTAATTGCAAATATTCTCTGTATTCTCTTGTTGATGAAGCGGTAGAAGTTTGAAATGTAACTGCAGGTTCGAAATCTTTAACGTACTGGGCAAGTGGTTGCAGTGCATCTATCAATTGTTCCGCACCTTGTGTTGTATACTCTGCACCTAGTAAGAGTTGAGAAAGATTATCATACATTTCTCTTTGATTTGTTATATAGAAAGCCCAATGTAAGTTTTCTAAGTTATCAGAGATTCTTTTTATATTATTCTCTATCTTTTGTACTTCTTTTGTTGAATTGTTATTCTCAAGACTCAAGATAGATGATGATACTTCCTTTGCAGAAGAATTTATTACAAGGAGTCCAATAATTGTACCAACTACGGGATATACTAGATAGTAAGTTAACAGTGTTAAAAGTACAAAAATACCTGTTCCTTTAAGTATTTTGCCCGCTTCTATCTTCTCAATTGTTTTTCTTGAGAACAAAGTTTTTACTGGTGCGAAGAAATTCGAAAGTATTTTACCAAATTTTGTCTTTGATACTTTTGTTGACGATATCGCTGTTTTCTTTATGTTTGGTTGGTCATCAATATCCCAAGATTTATTTATCTGATCATAGTAGCTATGTATTTGCTCTATTAGGGCATCTTCCAATGAGACTTGTTGTACCCAATCATATCTTGATGCTGGAGGAGCAGGTACATAGAGATCCTGTATTAGATATTTCTCGTCTTTGTTCTCAACAAATCTTATACTTTGAGCTTCCGTATTTAGTTCTAAAAGTTTGTAAGCTATTGAAAGTGTTGTGTAATTATTTGCATTGGCAAGAGTTATTACTTCTCCTTTTGTTTTGTCAGAAAAAGTTAGTTTCAACATGCCGTATGTTGCATCTGATTCATGTATTAAGTTGTGTATATCAAGTCCTTCTCCGAGGATAGTTATTTCACTTTTTTGTGTTGCATCTTTTACTAGAGAATGTATTGTTTTAGAAGCAATTTCTTCAATACCTTTACCTATAACTGTGCCTAATCTTAAAATTCTTGCATTAACATCTGTTCTATCTTTAAATTCTGCAGTAAGTGTTTCGCAATATTTTTGTAATTCAATATTTGAGTAAGGTGAAGGAGATGCAAGTTTGATGTTGTTTACTCTATTTGCTAATTCTCTATTAAGAGAGAGTGATGTTACAAGGGAGAATTTTGCTTTGTTCTTTTTTGTGTTTATTAAGCTCTCTTCTAAATATTTTGTTTCAGCTAAGAATTCCTTACTATCAAATTGCTCTTGTGCTAATTTTTCATTTAAGAGATAGAAGATGTAATCAAACCTCTTAATATTCTTAAATAGTGAGGAAAAGCCCTTGAAGTCAAAAAAATCAAATAGCTCTGATCTTTTTAATTCAGATATGTATTTCTTTGTTTTACTATTGAATTTATCGATTATGACAACATAACAACCTTGGTCGATTAAAGTCTTTGCTGTTAAATATCCAACTCTGTTCCCTCCATGTATAATTATGGATATTGGTGTCTGTGACTTAATTTTGTTTAGTCTTAGGTTACTCATTTTCTGTTTCTACTGCTTCCAATGATACTGGTATTGGAAAATGGTAAGTCTTTAAATTAAGTTGATATCCAGATCTGATATATATTGGTATCTCAACACTTTCGTACCCAGTTGCAGATATTTTCATCTCGTACTGATTATCTTTTAAAGAAATATTACTGACGGGTGCTTCTTTTAAAAATTCTTTATCCAAATATACCTTAGCATTTTGAATATTGCTAGTTATTGTTAAGAGTCCATCTTTAGAGGAAACTTTTGAAGGTGTGTAGTAGAGAATAGAGCCTTGTAAAAGATCTTCAGGACCAATTTCTAAGTCTATTCTTGCAGATGTGTTCTTTGTTAATTCGATTTGAAACGAGTGCTTCTCATAGAAAGAATCTTCGCTGACGATTTTTTCTATTTCTACAACATAATTACCTTCTGGTAAATCTTCTATCTTAGCAGGTGTTTCTCCATAATCTTCACCATTTATCCATATTTTAGCTTTACCTTTCTGTGTTACTATTTCTAATGTTGTATTGTTGTAGAACTTACTTATTAAGGGGATCTTACTAAAAAGCTCTTTTACAGGTACAAAGTAAAGAAACAAACAAAACAGTATCACAAAGGATATCATTAGTAAGGCAGTTTTATTTTTACTCATATCTTACATTATATGAATAAGTGCCTTAGTTGTCTAATATTAGTATGAATATTTTGATTCTGGAGACTCTTCTTTCTTTTGATCTTTTTCTTTTTTTGATGCCTTAATATTCACATATGCTATGAATATGATGCAGATTGCAAGGATGAGAATAACTGCAAAGAATTGAAAGGCGCCTGTTGTTAAAACTGCAATAGATCCAATGAAGAGGCTAACTGCCATTTCAATTAGAACTATTTGTTTTCTACTTAAATTCAATTTCATAAGTTGGTGATGAAGATGACTCGTATCACTTATTCTCATTAACTCTATTAAATTCTTTGGCTTGTAAGTTACTATTCTTTTTACTATGACATATGCAAAATCAATTACAGGCAAAGCTAAAAGCATTATTGTTGTTGAAAGTTTTGAATCTGCAATTAGAGCAAGAGTACAGATTAGTAATCCATATATTGTTTTACCTGAGGATCCAGTCATTATTTTCTGTGGAGGAAGTGCAAATATTAAGAAGATTGATAATCCACCAACCATCATTATGGATGTGGTTGCTGAAAAAACAGAATGAAATCTGACTGCAATTATGAATATTAGTGAGAATACTATTAGTGAGTTAGCTTCAATTATTCCTGGAGAACCTGCGGTCCATTTCACTGCATTTATACATATTAAGAACCATATTATTAAGAGAATATCTCCTGGTAGAGCTAGTGATTGTTCTAAGGAGAATATTGAAAAATTCCAAGTATACAAATCTAGTTTTAAATCTAAGAATGAAAGATTTGTTAAATTTATTACAGAAAATGCAATGATACTTGAAGCTATTAATTGGTATATTAGTTGAGTTTTTGCAGAGAGGTTAAAAATATCATCTAACAGTGTCCCAATTATTAATATTGCAATTGCTAATACAATTGGTAAAGAGAAACTATCAAGTTTAAAAAAGAAAAGGATAGCTATTAATACAGGGATAGTAAGTGCTAAACCACCTAGAGCAGGTGTAATTCCCTCATGGATAGCTTTTTTTTCATTCTCAAAATCTTTTTCTTTTCTTTTAACTCCTGGTTTATATGTAATGTCATACTTCATTGCAATATGTCCTACTATTGGAGTTAAAATTAGAGCAGCTAAGGCCCCAATTAGAAGTATTGGCCAGTATTCTAAATATTTAGTGTAAACAGAATTCTGAAAAATATCTGGAAGTATATTTAATAATTTGTTTAATAAGCTTGAAGATGTTGAAAAATCCATATTTAAAAAGACCTTATTAGATCAATTAAGATAATGCTTTGTGCTATACATGTAAAAAATATCGCAAAGAGGATCATTTTTGTTAAAGACTTCTCTCTATTGTAGTAGTTGGATACAACGATCATACCAAGTAGAAGTACAGATGCTGAAATTACTGGATATGCCAAAATGTATTCCTTAGATACTAATTTGCTTGTTAGTGTAACAAATGTCTTGAATATTGGAAGGTAAGTAGGTAGATCATAGTAGTTTTCTTTGAGTAGATACAATTGAGTGAGTATCATCACTATAGAAATAACAACTACACACCAAACGAGAGGATCCTTTAGAAATTTTTTAACTTCAAACTTTAATAGGAAGAAATCAAACTTTCTTTTTATATTGAAAAATTTATTCTTGAAAGGTTCTTTTATTCCTAACCCTAATTGCTCAATTTTCTCTTCCTTTTGCTGTTTTCTCTCTTTTGTTTTATTCATCAACCGATTATACCAAAACCCTGTCTATTTGAGAAAAAAGGAAAATGTATTCATCTATTGAGAGGTGCTCGGCTCTTTTGTTTAAGAGTAGCTGTGTCTCTTCGTCTTCTTTAAACTTAAAGTTCTTTAAGTTGTTTCTTAATGTTTTTCTTGGTTGTATAAATGCAATTTTAAGAAATTTTATTAATTCTTCTTTGTTTACATCGTATTCTTTATTTGATGGTATGAATCTAGTAAAAGAACTGTTTACCTTTGGTTTTGGATTAAAAGAGGAAGGCGAGATATCAAACTCTTTTTTGAATTCAGCGTAGAGTTTTGTTGTCACGGAAAGGATATTAGTTTCTTTTCCTGAGTATTTTTCCGCAACTTCTTTTTGTATTATGAAGAAACAGTCAGAATTGAAATATTCAGATTCAATTATCTTTCTGATAATTTTTTTACTTACATTGTAGGGAAGAGATCCAAAAAACAAGATTTTTTTGTTTTTGTATGGTGATATCTCGTTTAAATCCCAATCAAGGAAATCAGTATTGATTACCTCTGCTTTTTGAATTGTAAATTTTAAATCTTTTGCTAACTCAGTGTCTTTTTCCACTAAAAAGAAATTGCCATTGAAACCATCAGCTATCATTTTTGAAAAATATCCATGTCCAGGACCTATTTCTACAATTAGTTCTGGTTTTGTATTTAGTAGTATTTCTACAATACTTTTTGCAAGATTTTGATTAACAAAGAAGTTTTGTCCTAGTGATTTTTTAGCTTTCATATTTCTATTCTACTCTAAAATCCCAGACTCCGTTTTCTTTTGTATATTTAGAATGGCATGCTTTGCAATGTGCACTTTCTGAAGTGTCAAATTTCAAATCTTTTTTACACTTCGGACAAGCAAGTATATCTTCTAAAGATTCGTACATTTTTGGCTCTTCATTTGTTTTTGTAGTATGTTTAGTTTTCAAGAATATACTTGGTGATATGTTTGACCAAGAGAGTGTTATCTGAAGTATTTTTTCAAAAAATAGTAGTAAATCTGGATTGAAAATCTTTTTTAAGAATTGTGATCGTAGGAAAGAACATCCGATTTTATTTTCAATTGTAAATCCAACTTTTTCTAAGTTCTTTTCTATATATTGTGGATGAAAGTTAAAGAATATGCCTTCTACACCTTCCTTCACTCCCTCGTTGTTGTGATGAGTAGGCTGTTTGTATGGTTTTGTGTCGAAGAAATCAAAATTTAATTTAAATATTGATCTCAATACTGCTTTGATATGCATCTTATTTGCATATTCTTGTATATATATTCCATCATTTGAGATTACTCTAGAGATTTCCTTGAAATACTCCTCTGGCTTCTCAATATGGTGAAGAACTCTTACCATTAGACCTGCATCGATACTATTGGCTTTAAAAGGTAACTTGTAAGCATTTGCAGCGATTATTTCGAGGTTTTTGTATTTATTCAGCAAAATTTCTCTGTTTTTTTGGAGCGTTTTTAAAGAATAGTCGACAATTACTGGATGTGAGTATTTATCGTAGTATGTCGAGGTTAATCGACCATATGAACCTCCGATGTCCAAGAACCAAAAACCTTTCTCAGAATCTAGCATTTTGTTTAAAAGGTGCTTCTCAGCAAGGTTTTCGTACTCTCTTTTCTTCCAGTAAGTAGAGTAGTCGTAATCAAACATATCGTAGTTGGAAATTTTTGCCATTTTATTTTAATTCCTTTAAAATTTTATTTATTTCGAGGAGTTCGACTAGCAGTTTTTCTGAATTTACCGCATCTTCTACCTCTTCGGCCAGTGCGATTTTTGTTCTAATCTCATTTTGCTTCTTTTCAAAAAACAGCTTCTTTAGCTTGTTTTCACAGAGAACTAATTGATCTTCAAGAGGAACCTTTTCAGTTATAATTTTGTCAGCATTAAAAATCAAGTCCTCGTAAATGTTTTTTAGCTCTTCATCTTGGCTAATTAGCCTAGAGAGTTCTTCTCTAGACAGTACCCCTTTGCTCTCTTTTATCAACTTTAGGACCTTTTTATTTGTTTCACTCGTGAAAAAAACCTCATCGGCCACTTTTGAAATATCGACCTGAGGGCTTATCAGTAGTAGGCTTATATATACCCCCTCAAAACTACTAGTGCCAAATTTCACAGGAAATTGTATTAATTGACCTTCGCTATTGGCTCGTGAATCTTTTCTTTCATTTTCCTTCTGAAATTCAATATTTGCTATCCTAGATAATTTATCTATGTAGTGATTCTTGGTTATTGGGTCTTTTACACTCTCTAAAAGAGAATTTGCTAATTTTCTTGTCTCTTCCATTTCGCTTAATTTGTTTATATCTTTATCTGTTATGAAGTCTTTTAAAATAAATGAAAAGGCTTCAATTCTTTCTTCTGTTAATTTTACAAACTTATCATGTTCTTTCTGTAGCATTTCGTCGATATCTTTGTAAGGAGATGCATTGGCAGCATATGGATTCATTTTTAACTCAGATGCCAGTTTGAATGCTCTTACGAGTGCTGCTTTTCCTGCTGTGTCGCTGTCAAAGAAGAAAAGTACGTTATTTGTTAATCCCTTTATTGATTCAAGTTGTTCTGTAGTTAAACTTGTTCCCAGAGGAGCTACAATATTCTTTACTCCATGTTGATATGCAGAAATAACATCTGTTGATCCTTCGCATACTATTGCGATATCTAATTTACGAATTTCTTGTCTTGCTTCGTATTGTCCAAAAAGGTTGTCTTTTTTATGGAATACGGGAGTCTCAGGGGAATTCATATATTTTGGTCCCCAATCATTCCCTGGCATTATTCTTCCTGTAAATCCAATGACTTTTCCTCTTTTAGATCTAATTGGGAACATTATTCTGTCATAGAATTTTTCTTTTACAACACCTTCTTTTTCTACAAAAAGGCCAGATTGTAGAAGAAAAGTTTTACTGTATTTTGCATGTCTGCCTAAAAATTTTAATAACTGTGGTCTTCTTGGTGCGTATCCAATACCAAATGTTTTTATTGATTCTTTTGTAAATCCTCTGTCTTGTACATATTTAGAAGCAGTTTTGTCTTTCTTAAGTTCATTGTAATAGTATTGAGTTGCTAAGTAGTTTATATCTTCAATAGTTTTAAATGTTGAATTCCCAGAATATTGTTTAATTTCTATTCCTGCCATTTTTGCAAGTTTTTCCAATGTCTCTGGGAAGTCTAAATTCTCAATATTCTGAACAAAATTAAAAATATCTCCAGATGCTCAACATCCAAAACATTTGTATCTTTGTAAATCAGGGCTTACTATGAATGATGGAGTTTTTTCTTGATGAAAGGGGCATCTTCCTGAGAAATTTTTACCTGTTTGTTTAAGTTCTACATAGTTGCTGACAACCTGTACGATATCAAGAGCTTCTTTTATTTGAGCGATGTTATTGTTTTGGTCCATTTATAGCTGATTATACCATTATTCGCATTCTATGGTTTTTTCTACTATGTTACATCTCATTTCTGCAACTCCTGCGGTTTTAGTATTTTTCCAGGAGATTAATTTACCATTGAAGTAAATTTTGGTATCACTCACTCTTCCAGTTATTAGGTAGAAGGACTTTGTGATTGGAAAGTCTTTCTTAGAGGGTTGTACGACCTCTGAGAGCTTGTTTTTATCGTCTATATCTAATTTTATCCATGCAGCTGTACCAACTATCTCAAGTGTAATTTTATTTTCTGATTTCTCTTCCGTTTCCTGCTTTTGTTCTTCTTCTACAACTATGGGAGTATATGTTATTTTTCTTATTTGTGTAGTTTCGAGAATATTATTGCTATTCTTTTTCCCTTTTATGGTTATATTATTCTGTCCTTCTTTCAACTTTATTTCTTTTTCAAAATATCCTTCTGAATTTACATCAGTTGGTATGTCGTTTATTGTTATTGTTGTATTTGGTGTTGTAGTCCCTGATATTTTTATTGATTCATTTGGAACAGTAAGATTATCCTCTGGTGAGATTATTGCTATTGTTGGAGGGCTTTGAAATTTGTAAATTTGATATCCAACATATCCGAGTATTGAAATTGCAAAGATTATTAAGAGAGAGGTTATTATTATTTTTGGTGTAGGTGCAGTTATATCTGAGAATTTGAATTTACTGTTTTTCTTTTTCTCACTTTCTCTTCTTTTTTTGCTTGAATAGCTTCTTCTGTAGAGTGCAAGAATTTTATCTGTGTCTAAGTCTAGATATTTTGAATATATTTTTATAAATCCAATTAAAAAGACTTCTGACTCAAAGTTAGAGTAATCATCTGCTTCTACATATTCAAGGAATCTTTTTTGAATCTTTGTTTCTTGGGATACAAGATCCAAGCTTTTGCCAAGTTTTTCTCTTTTGTTTTTTAATATTTCACCTGCTGTTACCATTCCTCATTCTACTACTTATTGTGCCTGTTCGTCATCTTTACTATCTTTGTCTATGTCGTCTACTGAGGTTATGAGGACTTGTCTTGGCTTTGCCCCATCTTCTGGTCCAATTGCTCCTGCCTCGTAGAGTTCATCAATTAGTCTTGCTGCTTTGTTGTATCCAATTCTCATTTTTCTTTGTAAGAATGATGCTGAAGCTTTTTTAGTTAGTACTACTATTTCTAAAGCTTTTCCAAAATCGGGATCTCTGTCTGAGCTTCCACCTACACCGCCTTCTCCTGCTATTCCTTTTTCGAGTGCTTGTGCAAGGTCTGCAGAATATTCTATCTCTTCTTCCCTTACCTGTGATTTAATAGCTTGAATTACATTCTCAGAGTCCTCTGTAGATGTCCATGTACCTTGTACTCTTAAAGGTTTTGGTGTTGTTTGATCTTTGAAAAGCATATCTCCGTTTCCAAGCAGTGTTTCTGCACCCATTTCATCAAGGATAACTCTGGAGTCCATTGCTGTTGCGACTGCAAATGCCATTCTTCCAGGGATATTTGATTTAATGAGTCCAGTTATGACATTAACTGTAGGTTTCTGAGTTGCAAGTATTAAATGAATACCAACAGCTCTTCCCATCTGTGCTAATCTTTGAATCTTCTTTTCGACTTCGATACCTGAAGTCATAATGAGATCTGCCATCTCGTCAATTACAACTACAATGTATGGCATTGCTACAAAACCCATTTTAGCATTATATTCGACAAGTTTCTTTGCATGGACTTGTTTAAGTTGTCTGTACCTTCTCATCATCTCGTCTATTGTCCATTGCAAAACATTTGGTACTAATTCAGTATCTGTTATTACAGGGTTTAGAAGATGTGGAATACCGTTGTAAAGTGCCATCTCAACACCCATTTTAGGGTCAATCATTATGAACTTTACCTCATCTGGACTTTTAGTCATTAGTAAGCCAGTTATGAGTGAGTTCATAGCTACAGATTTACCAGTACCAGTTGCACCAGCTACAAGTAAATGTGGGATTTTCGATAGATCTTTGATTATTGTTTTCCCAGTTATATCCTTTCCTAATATTAAAGGTAGTTCATATTTCCCATCTTCATTTTTTAATTTCTTTACCATGTCTTTAATGTA
>JAAZOC010000008.1 GCA_012797935.1 Candidatus Microgenomates bacterium
ATCTTATGAATCTATCAGGACTTCCAACTAAGTGCATAATCTGTATCTCTTCTTTGTGTGCATTAATGTTGAAGCCAATTGTTATTCTAATTAAGGAGAATGTAATTATCAAAAGACCTGAGATCAATACAACAGAACCAATATTTATTATGTTTGAAAGTGTTTTTAGATTATCAACAACATCTTTAAAATACATGACTTCATCAATATATGCATTTGTTTCTTTCTCTTTGTTTATTGTTTCAATTACTCCAAGTAAAGAATCTACAGATTTGGCTCTTACTTCTAAACTAGGTGGAAGAGAGTCTGCAGTTACAGTAGAAAGTAAATCTGGGTTATCTGCAAAATCCTGTTGGTATATTCCTAATGCTTCTTCTTGAGATATGTATTTTATCTCTTCAATTAAATCTGCATTAAAGATTTTATCTCTAAAGGTTAATATATCTGCTTCTGGTGCATCTTTTTTAAAGAATACAATAACTTGTGCTTTCATTTCATAGTAATCAATAGCTTTTTGAGCAATTATTGCAACACTTATGAAAAGTGAAGATATTGCAATTACTATCGTTGAAACAAAAACAGTAGATATTGAAAGCCATCTATTTCTTTTTATATTCTTTTTTGCTGTTTCTATAATATGTACAGATTTTGCCATGATATTTATTTAGATTTATTTAAATATTCTTTAACAAATTCTTCTAACTCCTCTTGCTCTTTCTTGCTAATCTTTAGGTTCTTTAGATCGTTTTCAGTAAGATTGAATACCAATTCTAATGTGTTTATTTTTGCTTTAAGTAGCTTTTCTAGTATGTCTTTTTTCAAACCTTTTAATCTTTCGTCAGTTTCTAATTCTTTTTCTTTCTTTTCCTCTTTTTCTTCTTTCTTCTCTTCCTTTGGTTCTTGTTTACTCTTTATACTTGTTACTTTTGGCTTTTTAATAGTATCGTAATCACCTTTGTTATCTGAGATTATTTTTCCTTTTTCTATTCTAATGACCCTTGTTTTCATTTGGTTAACGATATCTCTGTCGTGACTAATAACCATGACTGTTGTACCAGCTTTATTTATATTCTTTAGAATAGTAAGAACATCAAAAGCATTATCTGGATCTAGGTTACCAGTTGGTTCATCTGCAATTAAAAGCTCTGGATTATTTGCTAATGCTCTAGCAATTGCACCTCTTTGTTGCTCTCCACCAGATAGCTGGTTTGGGAAAAGATTTCTTCTGTCTTGTAACTTTACCAATTCTAAGAGATATTCAGAGGTATCCTTTATCTCTTTAGCTTCTTTACCAAGTATTTCTAATGCAAATTCAATGTTTTCAGAAAGTGTTTTACTCTCCAATAGCTTCATATCTTGGAATACTATTCCTAATTTCTGTCTGTACTGTGGAAGTAATTTTCTTGGTAATTTTGGAACTTCAATATCTTCAAAAAAGATACTACCAGAAGTAGGTATCTCTTCTCTGATTAAAAGTCTCATCAAGGTTGTTTTCCCTGCACCTGAAGGACCAACTAGAAAAGAAAACTCTCCTTTATCTATGCTGAAATCAATATCTTCTAAAGCAGTGATACCTTGGTCATATTTTTTTGTAACTTTGTCAAAAAGTAACATGGCAGTTTTCGAAATTTTAGGTACATGTATATATTACTGCATTCTAATCTCTGCATCAACCAGCTCGTCTATGTTTCCATTTAAAACATCTTCAGGGTTATTTGATTCTACATTAGTACGAAGATCTTTTACTAATTTGTATGGGTGAAGTATGTAGTTTCTAATTTGATTTCCCCATCCTGCAATTTTGTATTCACCTTTAATATCTGCAATTCTTTGTAACTTTTGTTCCTCTTTTATTCTCCAAAGTTTTGCTTTGAGAATCTTCATTGCATTCTCTCTGTTTTGTGCCTGGCTTCTTTCTTCAGATGATTGTACTGATATTCCTGTTGGAATGTGAGTTATCTGTACTGCTGAAGAAGTTTTGTTTACATTCTGTCCACCTGGACCTCCTGATCTTACTGCTTTGAAAAGAATATCCTTTTGAGGAATTTCTAAATCAGACTCTTCGCTTTCAATAACTGGTAAAACTTCTACACCTGCAAATGTTGTTTGCCTTAATCCTTGAGCATTGAAAGGTGATATCCTAACCAATCTGTGAGCACCTTGTTCTTTCTTTAACATTCCAAATGAATATGGTTGATCTATTTCTAAAGTTACTGTAGATATCCCAGCTTCGTTTCCTTTCTCAATATTTGTAATTGTATATTTCCATTCATGCTTGTCAAAATACATTGTGTACATCCTGAAAAGCATTTCTACCCAATCATTAGATTCTGTACCACCTTGTCCTGAATATATTGTAAGTATTGCTTTAGATGAATCATATTTACCAGAAAGAAATTTTCTTAATGAAAATCGATCAAGTTTTTCTCTTAAAGATTCATAGTCAGGAATTAATTGGTTTTGTTCTGTCTCCTTCTCTATACTATTGAAAATCTCTACAAGAGAATATATATCGTTTTTCAAATTTTCTGCAGTTTGTATTTCTTCAGAAATATATGAAATCTCATTCATTGTTTCCTGTGCTTTGTCTCTGTTTTGCCAAAAACTCTCCTGTATACTTTGATTCTGGAGAAGTATTAATTTTGATTTTTTTGTATCTAAGTCTAAACTTTGTATTGTTTCTGCAATATCTTTTTGTAGGTCTAGTACATCTCTTTTGCTTAAATCTTTCATAGAGTATATTATAGTTAAGGTAACATTTAATAGCTAGATATATGTTCAGATTATTCAAGAAAGATGATAATGTAGACAAAAGTACAGGGTTCCAAAATCTTTTAGATGTTAGAAAATTTGTTACATTAATTGTGTTAGATGGTTTTGGTGTGCATCCTGATAAAGAGGGTAATGCAGTGCTTGGTGCAAATACTCCATTTCTTGATACTGCTTGGACATATGGAAGATCTACACTTGTGCATGCTGCAGGTACACATGTTGGTTTGCCAAACGAAGAAGCTGGGAATTCAGAGGTTGGCCATCTTAATATTGGAGCTGGTCAGGTTGTATATCAAACACTTCCAAGGATTAATGATGCAATTAGTAATGATGAGCTTGCTAGTAATGCCGTAATTAAGGAGATGTTCTCTTTGCTAAGGAAAAGAAATACAAGATTGCATCTTACAGGAGTATTGAGTCCTGCAGGTGTGCATGGTCATATTAAGCATCTTTTTTCACTTTTAGATCTTTGTAAAGCTAATGGTATAGATCCATATATTCACATTATGCTTGATGG
>JAAZOC010000070.1 GCA_012797935.1 Candidatus Microgenomates bacterium
AGCACATATACCAACACATTTCCAAGAGAGGTTATGCTTTGGACATCTCTTCCCAGAGCCTTTTTTCGGTGGAGTTTAATTTCGTAGGTATATTAACAACAATTCTTACATACTGATCTCCTCTTTCGTCTTTAGAATTGAATATTGGACAACCTTTTCCTTTCAATTTGAAAATTGTTCCTGGTTGAGTGCCTTTTGGAATCTTTAATTTTACTGGTTCGAATATCGAGTCTGCATTTATTTCTCCTCCCAAAACTGCTACATATGCAGGTATTTCTTCAGAAGAATATATATCATTGCCTCTTCTTTCAAATTTGCTTGAAGATTCAACCTCAATTTCAACATACAAATCTCCAACTGATCCACCATTTCTTCCCGCATTACCACCACCTCTAAATTTCAATACCATTCCATCGTAAGCACCAGCAGGTATCTTTATGGTAAAACTTTCCTCTTTTACTTTTACTCCTGTACCTTTACATTCTTTGCATGGATCTTCAACTACTTTGCCAGTACCATTACAGTTTGAACAAACAGACATTACGGCCATTTGTCCAAAGATTGTATTCCTTACCTGTCTCTGTTGTCCTGATCCATGACAAACTGGACACTCAGTTGATTTCCCTGACTTACTTCCAGTTCCATTACATTTCTCACATCTATCTTCTCTCTTTATCTTTATCTTGTACTCTCCACCTTTCATTGCTTCGTTAAAATTCAACCTCACTCTGTACCTAATATCACTACCTATGTCTTCTCTTTTTCTTCCATTGCCAGAAGAATAACCAAAACCGAAATCATTACCTAAACCACCTCCAAAAAATGAATTGAAAATATCACCCATATCAAAAGGTGCTCCACCAAAATCTGAATATCCTCCAGTACTTCCAGAATTAAACCCAGCAGTTCCTGCATGGCCATACTGGTCATATGCGGCTCTTTTACTCTCATCTGAAAGAACCTCATATGCTTCTTGAACTTCTTTGAACTTTTCTTCAGAATCAGCTTCTTTGTTTACATCTGGATGATACTTTTTAACAAGCTTTCTGTATGCCTTTTTAATATCGGCACCACTTGCTGATTTACTTACACCTAAAATTTCATAGTAATCTCTTTTTTCCATAGCGAAACAATTTTAGCAAAGAAGAGAGAGATTTGCTACTGTAGTTTAGAAAACATTCAAACCAAACGAAAAATCTGATAATATCTTTGTATATGGACAACCAATGGAATGTAAAAGTTGAAGATCGAAACAAAGTAAAGAAGGCTCGATTGTACACATCTCTTTTCCTTGCAACAGCAGGCTTACTAATTATTGCAAGCCAAGTCATACCTCTTCTCAAATCGTATGTAGATGGTGTGTTAGCTCAAAAAAGAGTTGATATGAAAGTAGAACCTGTTCCTGAATCATACAAAAAATATATAGAAGACGAATTTGCTTACTACGATCCTGGACTTAGTTACTTTGCAAACCTTTCGCAAAAGCTTGGGAATTTAGATGTTTCAAGTCAATACACATACAATCCTCAAACAGGAGCACAGGTTGAAGTGAAGATAGACAAAGAATATTCAAAACCAATGTATTTAGATATTGAAAGTATCGGAATTAAAAATATAAAGATAACTCCAAATGTAGACAGTGAGAATGAAAAAGTATACGACCAGTATTTAAAAACTGGAGTTGCACATTTCAAAGGGACTCCACTTCCTGGAGACGGAGGTAATTCATTCATATATGGGCACAGTGCAATTGAGTCTTTTTTTAGCAATCACTCAAACAATCCAGAAACAATATTTTCAAAGTTAGATGACATAGATATTGGGCAAGAAGTTACTGTAAAAAAGGATGATAAAGTATTAGAGTATATTGTGAGAAACAAGAAGATAGTATCTCCTGATGATTTCTCCATATTACAACCTACTAACAACAAAAAAACAATAACCATGATGACTTGTTGGCCATTAGGTATTGGTACCAAAAGGTTAATCATAATTGCAGAAAGAAGAATATAAATTTTTAGAATAATTTAGAATAAAATGATGAACGACAAAACTAAGAAAATACTCCTAATTGCAGGAATCGTTCTTTTCCTTTTAATGCTAGGTGTAGCTATATATTTGATATTGAATAAAAACAAAGCAAATACTCAGAACCAGAATGTAACACTAGTATATTGGGGACTTTGGGAACCAACTTCAGTTATGCAACCAATCATAGACGAATTTGAATCACAAAACCCAGGTGTTGATATTCAGTATTCTCAACAGAATTTTTCAAATTATGAATCTAGAATCTTCACAAGACTTGAGCAATCTTCAAATGATGCAGAACCAGCACCAGATATTTTCAGAGTACATAATAGCTGGATACCAAAATATCAGAAATATTTGAATTCATTGCCATCATCAATAATGTCATCTTCTCAATATGCCCAACTCTTCTACCCAACTGCTGTTGAAGATTTTACTGGGAAAGATGGAAATATATATGCAATCCCATGGGAAATTGATGGTTTAATGGTATATTACAACAAACAGCTACTAGCAAACGAAGGAGTTTCTACACCACCAGAAGACTGGGATTCTTTCTTCGAATTAGCACAAAAATTAACAAAAAGAGATTCTGCAGGAAAGATAACACAAGCTGGACTTGCAATGGGAACATCGAAAAACATTAAACATTCAGCAGAAATACTTTCATTCCTTTTGTTACAAGAAGGTGCAGAGTTAATCGACGAAACTAAGACAACAGTCTCATTAAATACAACTAAGGGTATAAAAGTATTCCAGACATACACAAATTTAGCACAAGGAGATAGTGCAATCTGGTCATCAACTCTTCCAACTGATTTAGAAATGTTCTTCTCAGGCAAGCTAGCAATGATGATAGGTCCTAGTTGGAGAGCATTCGATATCATTGAAGCTGCACCAACAATCGAATTTGAGACCGCACCATTGCCTCAGTTAAAAGCAAATTCAGAAACAATATACTACTCAACATATTGGGGAGATGCCGTCAACAAAACATGTAGTAATCCTACAATTGCATGGAAATTTGTAAAATTCCTTTCAGAAAAGACACAGCAAATGGAACTCTACTCTAATTCCTCAAAAATCAGAGCCTTTGGAGAGCCATACTCCCTTGTAGAGCTTAATAGTGAAATGAATGGAAAAGCATATGTATCAGCAATAGCTGAAATGGCCCCTAAAATGAAGGCATGGCAAATGGGAGATGAAACATTTGTAAAATCAACATTAAATGAAGCTGTAACAAATATCTTAGAAAGTGGAATGGATATAAGTGAAGCTTTGAAAAAGGCTGAGACTGCAATAAACGGAAAACTTGCAGTAACTAACCAATAACCATTATTATATAAAATGCCAAGAATAAATGCCCCGAAAAAATCAGAACAAAGAACGATAATTAATATATCTTTCTTCATTCTACTTTCGATACCATTAGTTGTTTTTGGTCTTTTGCAAGATAGTTTTGATACAAGAAACAGAGCTTTTGAAGACTTAGAATTAAGTGATGAGAACCCTTGTATAATCTCTCTTCCACATGTAAATCCATACACACTTGAAGTAGGTAAAACTATAACCATACAAGTAGATGCAAGATTAAAGAACTCAGGGATATCTGGGCTTGAAATAACAGATTCTTCAGGAATTTCGATTCACCAAGAATCATTCGAAGATTCACCTCTTGAAATAGGAACATCCTTTACATACACACCAGAAAAGTCAGGAATGATTGACATATTAGGAATGGTAAGAAAAGTTGAAGGAGGAAGTGTCGCATGCAAAATCAGTAGTCCATTTGATGTCAAAGGATTAAGAGCAGTTGCAAACAATCTCTCCCCTGAATTCACATCCAAAGTAACAGATTCAAAACCTTCACAAGATATAAAGACGGAAACTACATATGAATATACTCTTACAGCTGAAGACAAAGATGGCGACAGAATAAACTACTTCTACTCATTTACACCAAGAGCTGATTGGTTAAAGCCAACAATTATTGAAGATGGTTCTAGTGGCAAATTAACAATAAAATTCAAAGGCACATCAGAAGAACCAGCTAGTTACTTAGCAAATGTATTCATACATGATGGATACAGCAAACATTTAAGATCTCAGTCTTGGGTCATTAGTGTAAGTCCTGCAGAGAATGATATTCCAATAATCAAGATAATAAATCCTGTTGAAAGTCTTAGATTAGATTCAGGAAATACATTTAAAACATCTTGGGAATCCTCTGATTTAAATCACATTACAAAATATCAACTTTTCATGGCAAAGAATATTGCTGATGAGAATTCTTGGATTCAGATTGATAACAACATTCCATACAATCAAACTTCATATACAGTACCAACCTCAAATCTTTCATCAGGAACATATAAGCTAGTAGCAAAAGCAATAGATAATAGAACACCAGCAGGAATTGGCACTGCTGTTTCTCCAGAGATAGTAATTTCAAAGACTACAGATATAGAAGATAAAAACGATGACGATGTAGTCATGGAGATTCCTCAAGTTACAAATATGTCACCGTCTTCAACAGATGAGATTACAAACAAGAGGACCACAATAAAAGCAACAATAACAGCAAGTAACGGTGCCACAATAAACAATGACAGCATCTCATTCAAAGTTGATGGTATTGATGTTTTAAACAAAGTAAAAACAAACAAGATCTCAGACAGCGAATACACATTAATATACCAGCCACAAGAAGATCTAACAGCAGGAGTACATAAAGCAGAGATATATCTAAAGGACTCTTCGGAGAAAGAGATCACAAAAGGTTGGGACTTTACAATAACAGAAGAAAAAACAGAAGATTCTGATTCTTTCAATATCTTTGGATATTCTGTAGCAAAAAAGACCGTTATGATAATTGGTATTGGTATTTTTGCCATATCAATAGCATTAGTAGCTCCATTTGTAATAGCATCAATATGGAAAGAAGATAAGAGTGACAAATCAAACAGTAAGCTTCCATCTTCTTTACCATCTGAAGAAGAATCATACATACAACAAAGTAGCGAAATGCCAGAAGTCAAAGAAATGATAGAGAGTGCAGTACCTCAAGAAGAATCCACAGAACATAAGAAGGACGTGTGGGATTCTTACACAGCACCTACCCCTATTATTGAACCTGAGATTCCACAACCTTCTTCAGAGATTCCAACTGTACAACCAATAGAAGTAGTTGAACCTGAAATGCCACAACCTGCTGAAATTCCTACATTACAAACAACAGAAGCAGTTGCACCTGAGATACCAGAACCAATTGAGATACCAACACCACAAACGACAGAAGAATTTCCAACTATCCCAGAGCCAGAGATACCAGGCTTAGAACAATTACAAAGTATAAATGATCAAATAGTTCAACAAACACAAGAGGAACAAACAAATAGCACACCTCAATAGAAATTGATATAATCTCCCAATGAAAAAACTTTCATACATTGAGATTAGACAAAAATATATAGATTTCTTCAAAAGAAATGGACATCAGGAAATTCCAAGTGCTTCATTGGTTCCAGAAAATGATCCTTCTGTTCTCTTTGTAAATGCTGGAATGTTTCCATTAGTACCATTTTTACAAGGAGAGAAACATCCTAATGGAACAAGATTAGTTAATTCTCAAAGGTGTGTAAGAACAATTGATATAGAAGAAGTTGGCGATCCTTTTCACTGCACTACATTTGAAATGCTCGGTAATTGGTCATTAAATGACTATTTCAAAAAAGAAGCAATAACCATGACTATCAAATTCTTTGTAGAAGAGCTTGAGTTTGATATAAACAGAATCTATGCAACAGTATTCAAAGGCGATGAGACAGCACCAAAAGATACAGAATCTATTGAAGCATGGAAAGAAATTTTTAAACAGTATGGAATAGAAGCTCAAGTTGGAGATAGAATAATCGAAAACGGTAAAGAAGATAATTGGTGGGAGCTAGCAACTGGAGGACCATGCGGACCTGACTCAGAAATTTTCTACGAGATCGAAAACAAACTTGTAGAACTCGGAAACAATGTCTTCATGGAATATCTAAAAACAAATAACGAATACAAAGATCTGGGAAGACACAATGTAGACTTTGGTGGTGGTTTAGATAGACTTGCATGCATTAGCCAAAATGTAAAAAGTGTATACGAAACAGATATATACAAACCAATATTCGACTTAGTAAGAGAATTAAGTAAAGAAGATATACTAGAATCACAAAGAATAGTTACAGACCATATAAAAGCAGCTACCTGGATGATAATGGACGGTGTAGAACCAAGTAGGAATCAACAAGGATATATATTAAGAAGAATAATTAGAAGAGCAATAAGACATGGAAAGAAATTAGGAATAGATAGTTTGTTTACAAGAAGAATCGGAGAAATAGCAATAAAACAATTCTCACCTGTATGGAACAAATTAGAAACAGACAAAGAAAGGATATTAAATATACTTGAGGAAGAAGAGAAAAAATTTAGTAAGACATTAGAAGAAGGACTAAAGAAATTTGACACTAAAAGCATAGATGCTCAAACAGGAGCTGGAGCTTTCAAACTATACGAAACATATGGATTCCCACTTGAGTTAACAATAGAAGAACTTCGAAATAGGAATATAGAGTTCAACGAGGAGACATTAAATACTGAATTCGAAGAAGAACAGAAGAAACACCAAGAGCTTTCTAGAACATCAGCAGCAGGAATGTTTAAAGGTGGCTTAGCAGACACATCAAATATGTCCACTAAATACCATACCGCAACACATTTACTCCTTAAAGCACTTAGAATTGTTCTTGGAGAAAATGTTTACCAAAAAGGGAGTAACATTACACCAGAGAGATTAAGATTTGATTTTCCTAATGAAACAAAACTAACAGAGGAACAAATACTAAAAGTAGAAGATATCGTTAACGAGCAAATACAAAAAGGACTACCTGTATCATTTGAAGAAATGAGCAAAGAACAAGCTCTTCAATTAGTACCTTTTGCAGCATTTTCAGAAAAATATGGAGATATTGTAAAAGTCTACTATATTGGAGAAAAAGATAACCCCTACTCCGTAGAGATCTGCAATGGACCACATGTCAGCAATACATCTGAACTTGGAGTATTTAAAATAACAAAACAAGAAAATGTAGGCTCCGGGATTAAAAGGATAAAAGCAATATTACAATAAAAATATGATTAACTATCCAATACTTGCAATAGATTACGGCGACAAACACTTTGGACTCTCATACAGTGATTTCAAAGGAACATTAGCATCACCACTTGATGTTATATCAATAACTAAGAATAGAGATATAA